>NZ_JACVTT010000061.1:0-28786 GCF_016624665.1 Stenotrophomonas sp. S39
TGGGCTCGGCTCTACAGGGCAGGCAGTGCGGACCAACGGTCCGCACCCACCCCAAGCGACATCAATCGCCGTCGGTTTCGTCCGGGTGCGCCTTCCAGTATCCGGTCGAGCGGATCCAATCGCGCGGCACGCCCAGGTGGCCTTCGATGAACTTGCGCATCATCCGGGCGCGGCGCGATTCGGTGGCGATCCAGTAGAACGTGTCGCCGTCGGGCGCTTCGAAGTCGGTCAGCATGTCTTCCAGCAGCGTGCTGCTGGCCGCGGGGAAGCCATTTCGCTCCAGCCAGTGGATGCGCACGTTCTCGTACTGCGGCAGGTCCTGGCGCTCGTCCTCGTCGCTTACTTCGATGTACGCCTGCACCTCGGCGCCATCGGGCAGCACGTCCAGCCAGCGGGCGATGGCCGGCAGCGCGGTTTCATCGCCAATCAGCACGTAGGCGTCGTAATCGTCGGCCACCACGAACGAGCCACGCGGGCCGCCAATGGCCAGGCTGTCGCCCGGCTGCGCACGTTCGGCCCACGGCCCGGCGATGCCCTGGTCGTGCAGCACGAAATCGATGGCCAGCTCGCCGGCCTCGTGGTCCCACCAGCGCGGGGTGTAATCGCGCGCCACCGAGTGCTCCTTGCCCTCGGGGTAGCGCGGGCCCTCGGCGGTCATCGCCGGCAGCACCATCTCGCCGCTGCTGTTGGGGAAGAACAGCTTGATGTGGTCATCCGGGCCGGGCGAATCGAAACCGGCCAGATCGGCGCCGCCCAGCACCACGCGGCGCATGTGCGGGGTAACAGCTTCGGTGCGCAGCACGGTCAGCTGGCGGAAGCGCACATCCAGGCGCAGGCGCGAATTTTCATGTTGGGTCATTGCAGTACCTGTGCAGGTAGGCGCGCGGGGTCGCGCGCGTGGAAGGGGTGAACGACCTGGCGGGCGTCAGTCTGGCTCGGTCGGGGTAACGGGGTAGGGGGCATCGCCCAGCGCGCCGTTCAGCAGGGCAGACGCTCGCGACAGCTGCGCGGCCACGGCTTCGGCCTCGCCCTCGCTCCAGCGGCCGTGGTGGCGCACCAGCGCCTGCTTGAACTCGCGCAGGGCAGCGGCCAGCGGCGGCGGCAGCGAGGCCTTGGTGATCTCGCGGGCACGGTCGAACGCGCGGCGCTGGGCCAGCCGCACCTGGGTGCGCTGCACCTTCAGCTCGAACTCGCCCGCGGCGGTGATGCGGAACACCCGGCGGCCATCCTCTTCTTCCGAGGCCACCCAGCCGGCCTGCTCGAAGCTGGCCAGCAGCGGGTACATGGTGCCGGCGCTGGGCGTGTAGGCCTGCATGAACAAGCCGCTGATGTGCTGGATCAGCTCGTAGCCGTGGCGCGGCTGTTCGCCGATCAGCGCCAGCACCAGCAGGCGCAGGTCGCCGCGGCTGAGCACGCGGGGCTGGCCGTTGCGGCGGGGAACGGCGGGTGCATCGTCTTCCTTGCGCACCTTGGCGGTAGAGGTCCGGGCCATTTCGATATATCGGTAACGAGTGTGCAAACGATATATCGATAAGCCGAGCCGGACAAGTACGGTTTCGGCCAGACCGATGTGCGGTTTCGGCCACGAGGCCAGGCAGGGCAAGGGCACAGGGCGGGGCGTGCGCGCGCTGCAGGCCACCATTGCGTGGCCCGGCATCCGTGCCAGGCCACGCAACAGCGGCTGCGGGGGTGCCCCGGTGCTCCGGGGCGGGCAGACAAGCGGCGAACCGCGGGAAGGGGCCTGCTCGCGGCCAAAGTGCGCACCTGCGGGCGCCCCGGTCCAGAGCCAGACGCGACGGGTTGTCAGAAATTCAGCCGCGCACCGTCAGGCAAGCCTTACACCGGGCCCGGGCTGCCCCACTACGGTCATCCGTGGCGGTAACACTGCGTCCTGCACGTGGACGCAGCTGGCCGGAAACGACAGCCGGCGCAGGCCGATACGGCGGAAAAAACAGAGGGTTGCGGCCGCCTGTCCCGCCCCCCGCTGGCCCGGGACAGGCCTTGCGGACACTGGCCGCCTGCATCCATACGGCAGCGTAGCCAAACGACGAAAGCCCTTGGTGCGCTACACTTTGCGGTCTAGAAATCTATACAACAGTCGCGCGCGTGCGTGCGGTAATGGGAGCGCTAATGAACTGGTTGAACGAAGTGCTGAACAACGACACCAATCCTGTGGAAACCCAGGAGTGGATCGAGTCGTTGAAGGCCGTTATTGATGTCGAGGGCCCCGAGCGCGCGCATCAGCTGCTGGAAGGCATGGTGGAACTGACCCGTCGTTCGGGTGCGTACCTGCCGTTCTCTCCCACTACCGAATACGTCAACACCATCGATCCGCAGCTGGAGGCCAAGAGCCCGGGCAACGCGGAACTGGAATGGCGCATCCGTTCGATCATCCGTTGGAACGCGATGGCCACCGTCGTGCGTGCCAACCGCAAGCCGGGCGACCTGGGCGGCCACATCGCCTCCTTTGCCTCCGGCGCCACCCTGTACGACGTGGGCTTCAACCACTTCTGGCGCGCCCCGAGCGACAGCCATCCGGGCGACCTGCTGTTCATCCAGGGCCACAGCGCCCCGGGCATCTACGCGCGCGCCTTCCTGGAAGGCCGCATCAATGAAGAACAGCTCGACAAGTTCCGCATGGAAGTGGACGGCGGTGGCCTGTCGTCCTACCCGCACCCGTGGCTGATGCCGGACTTCTGGCAGACCCCCACCGTGTCGATGGGCCTGGGCCCGCTGGCCGCCATCTACCAGGCGCAGTTCATGCGCTACCTGGAAAACCGTGGCCTGATCGAGAAGTCCGACCGCAAGGTGTGGTGCTTCATCGGCGACGGCGAGAGCGACGAGCCGGAAACCCTGGGTGCCATCGCCCTGGCCGGCCGTGAAGGCCTGGACAACCTGATCTTCGTGGTGAACTGCAACCTGCAGCGCCTGGACGGCCCGGTGCGCGGCAACGGCAAGATCATCCAGGAACTGGAAGGCGTGTTCCGTGGCGGCGGCTGGAATGTCATCAAGCTGCTGTGGGGCGGTTACTGGGATGCCCTGCTGGCCAAGGACACCAATGGCGTCCTGAAGAAGCTGATGATGGAAACCGTCGACGGCGAATACCAGAACTGCAAGGCCTTCGGCGGCGCGTATACCCGCGAGCATTTCTTCGGCAAGTACCCGGAAACCGCTGCGATGGTCGCTGGCCTCAGCGACGACGACATCTGGCGCCTGAACCGTGGTGGCCACGACCCGCACAAGGTGTACGCCGCCTACCACCAGGCCGTGAACACCAAGGGCATGCCGACCGTCATCCTGGCCAAGACCGTGAAGGGTTACGGCATGGGCAGCGCCGGTGAGGCCCTGAACCCGACCCACCAGACCAAGAAGCTGGACGACGAAGCGGTGCGCCACTTCCGCGACCGCTTCAACATTCCGGTGACCGACGCGCAGCTGGCCGATGGCCAGGTGCCGTTCTACCACCCGGGCCCGGATTCGCCGGAAGTGCAGTACCTGCAGGAGCGCCGCAGCGCCCTGGGCGGTTACCTGCCGCAGCGCCGCCGCAAGGCCGACAAGAGCTTCAATGCACCGAAGCTGGAAACCTACGAGCGCCTGCTGAAGAGCAGCGGCGAGCGCAGCTATTCCACCACCATGGCCTTCGTGCAGAGCCTCAACATCACCCTGCGCGACAAGGAACTGGGCCCGCACATCGTGCCGATCGTGGCCGACGAAGCCCGTACCTTCGGCATGGAAGGCCTGTTCCGCCAGATCGGCATCTACGCGCCGTTCGGCCAGAAGTACAAGCCGGTCGACGCCGACCAGCTGATGTTCTACCGCGAAGACCAGAGCGGCCAGGTGCTGCAGCAGGGCATCAGCGAGCCGGGCGCCATCAGCTCGTGGATGGCCGCCGGTACCAGCTACTCGGTCAGCAACGTGCCGATGCTGCCGTTCTACATCTACTACTCGATGTTCGGCTTCCAGCGCGTGGGCGACATTGCCTGGCAGGCCGCCGACATGCGTACCCGCGGCTTCCTGCTGGGTGGCACCGCCGGCCGCACCACGCTGAACGGTGAAGGCCTGCAGCACGAAGATGGCTTCAGCCACCTGGTGGCCGGCGGCATCCCGAACGTGCGCAGCTATGACCCGACCTTCGGCTTTGAAGTGACGGTGATCCTGCAGCACGGCACCAAGGCCATGATGGAAGACCAGGTAGACGAGTACTACTACCTGACCCTGATGAACGAAAACTACACCCACCCGGAAATGCCGGAAGGTGCAGCCGAAGGCATCGTGAAGGGCATGTACCTGCTGACCGACGCCGGCAAGCCGAAGAAGGGCGACCTGCGCGTGCAGCTGCTGGGTTCGGGCACCATCCTGCGTGAAGTGATTGCCGCCGCCGAGCTGCTGGACAAGGACTTCGGCGTGACCGCCGACATCTGGTCCTGCCCGAGCTTCAACGAGCTGCGCCGCGATGGCTTTGACGCCGAGCGTGCCAACCGCTTCCACCCGGAAGGCGAACAGCGCAAGGCCTACGTGACCGAGCTGCTGGAAGGCCGCCAGGGCCCGGCGATTGCCGCCACCGACTACGTGCGTGCGTATGCGGACCAGATCCGCGCGTTCGTGCCGATGAGCTACACGGTGCTGGGTACGGATGGCTTCGGTCGTTCGGATACCCGTGCGAACCTGCGTCGCTTCTTCGAGGTTGACCGGTACTACATCGCGCATGCCGCGATTGCGGCGCTGGCTAAGGATGGGAAGATGACGGGTAAGGATGTGGCCCGGGCGATCAAGCAGTACAAGATTGATCCGGAGAAGGCTAACCCTGTTGGGGTTTGATTGAATAAAGGGACGGCAATCGCCGTCCCTTTTTTAATGGGTGAGGGAGCACGGATGCGTGTAGAAGACTTCCCAGCGTTGTACCGATCTGCGGACGATCTCGCAGGACGTGAGCAGCGTCGGTTCTTTCTTTTGCTTCGATGCAACCTGGTATTCCTGATTCTCGGAGCGGCACTCTCTTTCGGCTCAGTCGATCATTGGCTGGTCGCGCTCCTGCAGGCGTTGGCGCTTCTTGCTGCGTTGGCGTTCTCAGTGGCCCTGTATAGCATTAGAGCCGAGCGTATTTGGTACGCCGCCCGCGCATTGGCAGAATCAACGAAAACGCTCACATGGCGATTCCTGTCGCGCGCTGAGCCATTTGACGACGCTGACGAGGCCGCGGAAAGGTTGCTTCAATCCCGTCTTGCAGCGACGCTTCACCAGAATAGAGAGCTTGCAGGTCGTTTTCAGAATGACTTGGCAGCGCGTCAGATCACTGAGCAGATGCGCTCTCTCAGAAGTAATGACCTGGCCATGCGCATTGCGACTTATCGGTCCCACCGAATCTCCAATCAAAGAGCATGGTACGCGTCGAAGGCTAAGGAAAATTCTTCCCGTAGTAGGGCGTGTTTCACAGTGGTTGTGGCCGCGAATTCGGTCGCCGTTGCCTCGGCGCTCCTGAAGATAAAGTTTCCGGATTTTCAGTATTGGCCGACAGATGTCTTGGTCGCAATCGCTTCCGGGGCACTGGCCTACCTGCAGTCAAAGCGATACTCTGAACTGGCCGCTTCGTATGCGTTAACCGCGCATGAGATTGGAGTAGTAGAGGAGCAGTTGGGGCAGGTGAAGGGCGAGCGGGAATTCTCCCTCTTCGTCGGAGATGCTGAGAATGCTTTCTCTAGAGAGCATACTCAGTGGGAGGCAAGAAAGGACATCTAATCAAACGGGGGGGGTATGAAATCAAGGAATGTTTTCGTTAGCCATATACAAGAGGACGAGGCGCATATCCAGAGGCTCTATGACCTGCTTGGTCGCTCGGGGTTTCAGTGCAAGGATTCGTCAATAACCTCGCAGACTCCAAATAATGCCCGGAGTGAGGAATACATAAAATACCAGGTGATATCGCCTCAAATCGAGTGGGCTGGTGTGGTCGTTGTGCTGATTACGCCTGGCACCCGGGCCAGCGATTGGGTGAACTGGGAGGTAGAGCGCGCAAACGCGCTGGGAAAGCGGATTGTAGGGATATGGGTGCATGGGGAGGGCGGCTGCGATCTTCCAGAATCCCTTGTGAAGTATGCTGATTCAGTTGTCGGGTGGAACTCGGGGCGAATAATTTCAGCCATCGAGGGTAAAGACAGTTGGGAGTGCTCAGACGGATCTGAGATGGAGGATAGGGAGATCAAAAGGATCAAATGCCAATGAGCCGCTTATATAGCTATGTGGTGGTTCGTGACTTCGGATTTGCACCAAATCCATTCTCTGGAACTTGCACTTTGGCTACCTGTAAGCCGAAGATACGGGGGAATGCATCTGTCGGGGACTGGGTAATTGGAGTTGGCGCCGTTTCAACGGGTAGGCAAGGAGACCTGATCTACGCGATGAAGGTGGCGGAAGCGCTGAGTTTCGATGAGTACTGGAATGATCCACGCTTTGAAGTGAAGCGTCCGGTTCTTAATGGAAGTTTAAAGCGCGCCTATGGTGACAATATTTACCATAAAAAAGCGGGTGCATGGATTCAGGCGGACTCTCACCATAGTTTTCCGAATGGCAGAGCGAATCTTGAAAATCTAAATCGGGACGTTAGCGCAAATAGGGTCTTGCTTGCGGAGGAGTTCTATTACTTCGGAGATCGCAGGGTAGCTGTTCCGCTGTATGCAAGGAAACTGGGGAGGCATGACCTATGCCGCCCAGGGCGGGGGCACATCGTTAACATCCCGGAATCACTCAAGGATTCATTCCTTGCTTGGCTCACGTCTAGCCATGCTGCCGGAGTTCACGGTCAGCCGGCGCAATGGAAAGGGACCTTCTGAACATGACTCGCCTTAAGAGTGCGTTGGGTTTTGAACAGTATCTGAGCTCTGCGATGAGTTCAAATCAATTCCAGGGAACAGATGATGAGCTCTTCAAGCATAAGCTCGGCCTAATAGGTGAGGTGGGTGAGCTTTGCTCGGGGATTAAAAAGACGAAGAGGGATGCACTGACCGATGCAGAGGCAAGTGTCGCGTCCGAGGAAATCGGAGATATCCTTTGGTATCTCTTTGCAATAGCTAAGCATCAGAATTTCAAGATGCCGGCTTTGCTCAGTGCAGCCATAAATGAAGTTGCAGTCGTCTTGCGTGTGACGCCGCCCGGCGGGAAGAACGTCGAAGTGAGCTTTCGGCGCTTGACAGGATTTGTTAACGCAAGCAAGAGCTCGTTTGAGATTGGCGAAAACCAAGTCCTCCAGCGTGTCGCCGGGAGGGCCGGTGCTCTGGTCTCGTCCCCCGGTGCGGCACTTCCTGAGTTGGCAGGACTGCTAGCGGATCTTGCGCTCTTGACGCATTCCTTGAGCCTCGACCTGGAGCAGATTGCTAGAGAAAATGTTGATAAGGTTCGTGCGCGGTGGCCGGGTGCGAGTGCGTCGCCATCGAGGCTCTTCGACTCAGCTTCACATCAGAGCGAGCAACTCCCGCGCGTCCTATGGACACGGTTTGAAGAGCGAGAAGTCCGCTCAGTTCCGTACGCATTCATCTCGGTCAATGGCGTAAATGTTGGGGATCGCTTAACCGACAACAGCCACGAAGCGGACGACTACCGGTTTCATGACGTATTTCACCTGGCGTACGCTGCTTGCTTGGGTTGGTCGCCAGTTCTTCGCGCCCTTCTTAAACGAAAAAGAAAGTCATCGCCGACACTTGATGAGAATGAGGATGGTGCGCGCGCTATAATAATCGAGGAGGCTATCTCTACATGGATGTTTAACATCGGACGCGAGCATCTCTTTGCAGGAGTGCGCTTGGAGAAATTTCCTTACTCGGTTCTGAAGCAAGTTCAGTCGCTTGTTAAGGGCTATGAGGTCGAGGCGTGCCAGCCCTGGGAGTGGGCAAATGCTATCCTTATGGGGTTCGAGGTTTTCAGAACTCTGAAGCGAGAGCGAGGCGGTTATGTCGTCGCCGATCTAAACGCGCGCAAAATCACATACAAAAGGCTTCAAGAAGTAGATGAGCTTACTGAGCACAAAGAAGTTCGTAGAGCGACTGGCAGCCGTAAGCCTGCCAAGAGTGTTCAACCCTTACGCAGACGTGTGCGTAGTACATGATAAGTCTGCGGAGAGCCCACTCATTCGAAGGGCACTGCTTCACAGCTATCTAAATGCGGTCAGAGCAATTGATTCAAGGGTCATGTGGATGGGCCGGGATCTCGGCTACCGTGGAGGGCGACGCACAGGTGTCGCCCTGACGGATGAGGCGCACTTGTCGGAACTGGGTACGCTATACAGATTTGCGCAGCCGCAGCGATCAACGGTGGGGCCAGTTATGGCTGAACGAACTGCAACGGAGATTTGGTCGGTTTTGCGTCAAATAAGCGCTCCACCTATGCTTTGGAACGTATTTCCATTTCATCCGTATTTGGATGGTGATGAGTTTTCTAACAGAAAGTTCACCGCGCATGAATTCGCCGTTGCGAGCGATATCAATGTTCAATTGATTAAGCTCCTGAGGATTGAGCGAATTGTAGCCATTGGGCAGGATGCGGCTATCTATGCATCCAAGCTAGGCGTTGAGGTCGACCAAGTCCGACACCCGAGCTACGGAGGAATTTCCGACTTCCGCGAGGGCATGTCTCGAATCCATGGGTTGACCAATCTGGATAGGCAGGGCGCGCTTCCTTTGTAGTCCGCGCATTGCACAATATCTACGCTTCACTCGCTGCGCATCAGCGACACCATGTCATAACCCACTGTTCTCCTGCTCGGATTTTGCCATCCGCGAGGGAGCCACCGATGAGTGAAGCCAGCGCTGCTCCTTGAGATAATCTAGGGCAAGAGGGCACCGACCGCAGCCAATCGGCGAAATTGGGTTCTGACCCCAGCTGACATCGGAAGCTGGATCGAGGCCTGCAAGCGCAACATACATTCAGCAATCACCAATAGACGCGCCTGGGGTACAGCTATGGCCTGAAATAGGAGTTCACCACGGCACACTGGCCGCAGAAAGCCATGGTGGTGCTGGTGACCCTGACGCCGAAAGAGCACTGCGTGCACCGGGATCGCTTCTAGATCGAAGTGCACGCTGCGCGGGTGATTTATTGGTTGGATCGCCTTCCACAACCAACAGTGCCCTTATCATTCCCTGAGATTGCTGAGTCAGGATGTGGCCTATTCCGCTAAACCAATCGGATGGCCCCTGCAGACGCCGGTGACTTATTACAGGAGAATTCTCGTGTCGCTACTCTGGGGGGCTGATGGGGGATGGCGGCGATCGAAAACAACGTCTCGGTGAAATTCCAAGAAGCTAAGTTGTTTCGCGGAGAAGACTCTATATCGAAGCGATGGATTAAAGTTCAGGCCGAGCCGAGTCTGTACGTCGGCCGGCAGGTCTTTCGAAACTAGAAGGCGACCATTCGACAAAAAGCTGATCCACCCCCGATCAAACAGGAGGTCCGCATGCGGGGCCAGAAGAAGACCGTTCTCGCCGTCGATGCGCTCACTGTGAGTGCTGTCAGCCCATGGCTTGATATGGCTCGCTCGGAGGAATCTAAGATCCTCAATGCCGGTCAAGCGGCAACCCCTCTCAACGCCAATCAAGCGCTCGCGGAATAAGCGTTGCTTTGTCCTTACTTCGGTTTCGCGTCTTGTGCTGGTCGATCCGACGTCATCAATTGCGGCATCGGTCTCAGCTTGGGCCGACTCACCTAACGCGAGGCCTAGTGAAGCTTCTAGTGATCTCAAGCGGAACACAATGGCAGATCTTGGCTGCCCCTCTCGATCTGGCGTGCCAGGTTGGACGTAGGAGGACTGGCAGATGAACCTACCAAGGTAACGGTAGGGCCGTCCCTTGCCCATCATCTGGAAAATTACCAGTGTCTTGCCATCTTTGACGTGCTCACCGATCGCTCGATTGCCCGCCACGTATCTCATGTCTCCGACTTGACCCTCACCGAAGTAATGAAAGACCTCGTCGTCGTCCCAAAAGTCATGGTAGCCATGAGATACGCCCGCCTCGCCAGTGAATGCGATGACTAGCGGATGCTCCTTGGGCGTCGAAATGCCGCCTTGCTGTTGCCCCCCAAACACGCCATGGATCTGCTTTTGACGGTTGTAGAGCGCGCCCACCTCGAATGGGAGTTCCATCCTAGATCCCTGTCCAAGAAGCTGAGTGTCCAGGATTCTAGCCAGAATCAGGCTACTTGTGTCATTGGGTGACGCGTTTGGCTGTCGGGACAGATGGAGCTATGGAGTGCGGGTTGAGTACGGCTTTTCACAGGGACGCTCAAACTCCCCGGCGGCGTCCATGGAGAGCCAGACCGAGCGCTCCAACGGTTCAGCTCACCGGCATTGTTGAAAATCAGAGACATTGTGACTACCAGAACACTTGGCCGGGTGATGTCCATCAGAAGGACGGCATCGCCGCGCACGCTCAGGTCAAAGAGGTGCGTGCCGAGACCATGCTCTCCGGTGGCGGCGCCTCGACAACCCAACTAATCAACGGAGCGCTAGGATTCGCCCCAAAACAGCGCGAGCCGCTGTTCGGTTAGTGTCGGCTAGATCTCAAGTTCCATTGCGGTTGTGGGTGCTAATTCCTGGCAATGACCAATCCCAGTTGCGCTGCTGCCGTTAGTCCGGCAAGGTCCGGCTTTGCGTATTGAGGCTGGCGCCAAAGACGGAAGCGATGCGGTGATTACATTGAACCGTGCATGGCGCTTAACTGACTCTTTGTGTTTGAAAAATGGGGGCGCTCACTACCTCGTTTCATGCCGCCGCATCAGCCCCACCGCAGTCGCCTCCAACCGCTGCCATTCCACCAGCATCACCCGCGCGTAGTTCATCTCCACCGCTATCCCGCTCTCCACATCCACCATGGAGTGTCGGCACATCGCGATCCGGTCCCCTCCAGACCGCACAAGCGTCCGCGATCCCATCACCAGCCCATCAGCCACGGCACGCGCGGCATCGCAGCTGATGAAGGTCCTAAGCCTCCCACCGTCCGCACCAACCACATACCAGTCCGGTTCCAACGCCTGCGCATCATCCGCCCCCGCCGCAAGCTCGATGGCATACGGCGTCAGCCCGAACCGCAGCGGCTGCGCCACACGCTCCGCCAGGCTCTGCGCCCAGCCGATGCCAATGTGCGGCGCCAGATAATCGCCGGTCCGCGCGTGGCCCACATACCGCAGCTCAATGGACACCTGCCGGTAGCCATCCTCCACCGTTCGCAGGGCAAAGTCGCCCGGTGCGGCAGCCTCCAGATTCGGCCACAGCACGGCAAGCATCACCCCGCCATCAGGAAACGGGCCGATCTGGTTGTAGTACAGATTGGCGGGAAACATGAAGCGGCGCGGGCCCACGTTCGCCTCCACCGCCTGCGTGGAGTAAGTGCGGCCTTCCACCATGCGTGGCCGGTCGGGGTCCACCATGAAGGCAAGGATGTCGTCATCAATGCCCGACGATGGCTCCGGTGCACAGGCGGTGGTAGCCAGGGCGACCACCCATGCAACGAAGCCATGCCGGTAAGAAGGTGCGCCGCTCATGGAAAACCTCCTTGCAGGACCAACATGAGGACTATGCAGCGTCCCGAACCTGCCTCGGCGCACGCTCAAGCGCCATCACATTCAACGCGACCATTGCCATCAGCATCTCCTCCGCCGAGCGGGTCGTTGCGGCACCGCTCCCCACGACGATGCCGCGACCGCTTACCGGATTGCTTTGCTCCCCAACAAAGCCACCCGCCTCCAACAAGCCCACCAGCGCCTCAAACGTAAGCCCGCGAACGCGCTCGCCTCTCATGTCAGCCCCCTCTGCGCAACGCAATCAGCTACGTGCAGTCACACCCGCCCCTGCGCCCGCTCGGTCGCCAGAATGGTCAGCGACAGCACCGCCATCAGCAGCCCCTCCATCGAGCGGTCGTCCAGGCAATCCTCCCGCGCGCCGTTCTGCCGCGAGCGCTCCCCAGCCAGCGCCATCTCTGCCACGGTGCGCAGGCCGCACAGGGCGCAGTCCGCATCGGCCATCTGCATGCGGCGGCCCAGGCTCAGGTGCAGCTCGGGCCACGGCTGCCCATCGGCAGCGGCACCGGCGCCAATACGCCGCAGCGTGGCGACAAAGCTGTTGGGATCGGGGAAGAGGTCTTCTTCGTGATCGTCGGTGGCCGGTTCGGGTTGGATCTTCAAAACGGCGGCTTTCGTTGCGCTCATGGCAATGCTCCATGCAGAAAGACAGCAGGGCCACCCATGAAGGTGGCGGACGATGCGTGGCTCGAAAACCGGGCAACAACCAAGCCGGCGGGCCCGAAGACCCCCACGCACCGCCCGCCATAAGACGCGAACGGATTGCCAGTCGGCGCCACGCAAACGTGACGCCGACTGACAAGCGCTTACACAAGGTTGTTGGCCGGGTTTTCGACGCCCGCGCCACCGTTTCAGGTGGCCTGCCAAGATTTACTCGCCTGGCGGCGGGCTGCCAAGAAACCACAGTCCGAAGAGGCCGCGAGTGCTGACGCTTACGGCATTGTTGCACGCTGTCCATCGCCCGAATGCTTTGCGGTGCAATGGTTTCGGGCGTTGTTAAGTTGCCGCCCGAATGCACCTCAAAATGCCCGGTTTACAAACTCTTGTAAGCCCAATTACGACAGCCCCATCGCAGCACCAAACCGCGAAACGTGCCGATTGCGACACCGCTCAACTATGCATCGCCAATCCCGGCATCGGCCACAGCAATGGCGTGCGGGCCAGGTCGTAGTCGTTGCCAAACGCCATCGCCGCCTCGCGCGGCTCCAGATCCGCGTAGCAGTTGAGCAGGTACTCATCCATGCCCGCATCGCTGTGGTCCACGGCAAACAGGCCCAGCAGGGCCTCGTCAAACTCTTCCAGCCACGCTGCGTCGATCTTGGTCATGGTCATCCTCCTGGGGCAGGGGAGGATGACGTGGGGGTGTCTCACTGGCTGGGACGGGGCCGAACCGCCACTGGCTGACCGCCGCAAACGCGGCGCGGTCGAGATCGCGCAGGTGGCTGGAGATGGCGGTGGAAACCGGTACGCCCATAGCAGACATCAGGGCAATGGTGTGCAGCCAATGTTGGCCAGTCTCAGGATATGGGATCAATGCCCGGTACGCTCGCGCTGCAGCGAGCGAGCACGCCATCCCACCGGGTCGAACTCAAACGGAACATACGCTCAAGTTCTCCCATGACAGGCCGATCATGTGCTGCACCCATACGCATGGCGTGTGGGACGTTGCATCGCTTTCGTACCCACTACAACATCTGAAGGAACCTGCATGACAGGAAGTCAGTGGGGCCTGCTGGCCCCGGAAACGCTGCCCGGCGCCCGCCGTACACGCACACTGGGTCTGGGCCGTTCCGTTCGACAGTTCAACGAACTGGCGGTTCCGGGCCTGGGTGGGGTTCAGTACGCCAAGCAGGTGCTGTTTGTCGCGCTGAGCATGGCGGTGGCCAAGTCGGTCGAGAACGCTGACGTTGAGGTCACGCATATCGAGGTTGCCAACGCGATCGAAGCCGTCGCCTGCATCATCGGCTTTGAGGCTACGAACTGGGAACAGAGCATCCGCATGCGTGGGCGCAACAAGCTGCCTCGCAGCGGTTCACCGCCAGACTACCGTATGGCCTGCAAGCGCAGCTTCCATGTGTCCCAGCCGATGCGTATGTCCACCGCGCAGGCGCTTCCCTCGTTGGGCCTGGTTGATACCCAGAGCACGCGCTTCAACGCGTTCGAGTGCAATGACAATCTCGACACGTTTGTCTCCAACTGCCTCGGCCATCTGAAGGCTGGCAACGCTGCCGTGCTCAAGCATCTCAGCGGCTGGGTGGAGGGCAAGCAGCTGAAGTGGGGCAGTGCAGGGCTGATCGAAGCGCTGCACCCGCTGCGGCCGCTGCGGCCCCGTGCACGTGCCTGGTTGAAGAATGCCTTGCTGCAGGGCACTGCGCTCAGCCCGGAGCTGCGCGAACGCCGCCAGCGGGCCTGGCACTGGGTTGCGCGCCTGCACAGTGAGCCCGCGACCGTTGAGTCGCTGGACCAGCCCATGCCCCCGAAAGAACTGGACCCGCAGCACTGGCATGATCTGCGTGCCGGCGCGAAGCTGGTGGTCGCGCGCGATGCGGCTATTGAGGTGTTGGACGCTGTGGAGCGCGTGCTGGAAGCCCGCAAAGGTCGCTCGCTGCCGCTGTCGGAGCCGCTGCCGAAGCCTGTGCTTGCCGCACTGGCCGCGCTGGCCGGGCACGCCAAGGCATTCCTGGCGCTGGAGCATCACGACGCGGAGGCCAATCGGTTCTGCGCCGAGTGCGTATCCGGCGATGCCGAGGCGCTGCGTCATCTTCTGCTGCGTGATGAGCAGGTGCTGCGGCTGGTGGATGGCTGTGCACGTCCGGGTGCGGCCTATACCGGCCAGCCGCCGACGGCAGCGGTGGCCACAGAGGATGACGGCGACCCGGAAGACGCACTGGCGGCTTCTGACGAGCCGATACCTGCAGGCATTTCCTACCGCATCCGCAATCTCTATCGATTGCAGCGCGACCTTGAGGACGCATCGCAGGACGCGGCCGCCCACGCCACTGAGGAGGCTTTCGCATGAGCAGTGGACAGTACACGCCCAAATCACTTGCGTCCCATTTCAGCCCGCCGCAGGGCTACGTGGGTGCGTTTGGTTGGATCAGCGGATTCTCCGCCGACGTCCGTTTTCTCAACGAAGCGGCTGACCGCTTCACCGGGCTGGGCAGCCTGCAGCGCATGCAGGTGGGCGAAGTGCGCCTTGCGCTGATGCTGGACCCGCATCAGGCCGCGCTGTTGCCTACGTCGGTTCCCGGCCTGGCGCATCTGCCGCTGCGAGACCCGGGCCGGAAGCCGTTCCGGCTGATGCACGCCAAGGTGGCCCTGCTTGGCTTCCGCCACGAGCAGGATGCCGCCCGCTGGTGCGTTCGGTTGGTGGTCAGTACGGGCAACTGGACCCGGCAGACCGTAGAGGACAGTCTGGATCTGGCCTGTGACCTGCAGGTGTTCAGCGAAACGCTTGGGCAGGCGGACTGCGCGCAGGAATGTCTGGACATCAAGGCCGCCGCGCAGTTCCTCGCGGCACTGCGTGGCCTGTATGACACCCGCCTGCTGGATGCGGGCATACCGCTTACTGGCGGCGATGCTGCTGTGGAGCTGGATACGTGGTTGCGGGCCTGCGGAAGGAAGATCAACAACCCGCAAGCGCTGTTGCCGAGATTCATCGACAGCCGCACCCGCCCGTTGCTTGAAGAGATCCTGGACGCCGTGGTGGCACGCGAGCGCAAGCCCAGCGGCTACCTGGCGATGGGGTCGGGTTTCTACGAGGGCCGCGCCAGCGAGGCGAGTGAGGGCAATGCGCGGCCGGTGGTTCCGGCGAAGGTCGTGAGCAGGCTGAAGCAGGCCAACCTTCTGAAGGAGCACGGCGAGGTCGAGCTGTACGTGGAACCGACAGCCTGCCAGTCCATCGCCGCCGCCGTGGACTACCTGGGCCAGCACCCTGACCATGCGATTGCCGTGCATGCTGCTGTGCCGACTGCTGCGCTGTATGGCGAGAGAAGCGCGCGTACGCTGCATGCGAAGTTCATCTTCGCCGCAAACCTGAGCCAACGGACCGGTGCCTGCAACAACGCCTGGCTCTATCTGGGCTCGGGCAACTTCACCGTAGCCGGCATGCTGCAGAAGATGTCGGCACGGGCCGGCAACCTGGAAGCGGGCATGGTGCTGTTCCCCGACGATCTGTATTGGCGGGGCGATGCCAAAGACCCTGCGCTGTTGTCCAACCGGCTGCCGGTGGGTGGGCCGCTGTTGGACGCCGATGCGCCAGGTCTTTCAGCCGGTGAACCGTGGCAGCCGCCGACCAGCCAGAACTATGCGGCACCGATGGCGTTCCTCCATTGGCGGGAAGAGGGCATGCTGGCTCTCTCCGCGGAACGGGACGATGCGCAGCCGTTGCCGGACGCGGTGGATGTACTGAATGAATCGGGCGAGGCCTGTGCACGCGTTGCGGGCGGCTATGCATGGCCCGGTACGGCACCCCGCATGGTGCGGCTGCGCTGGCACAGTGATGATGAGCCACGTGAAGCGTGGGTCCCGGTGATCGACGCGTTTGGTCGTGTAGCGGCAACACCGTTGGGCGCCATGGAGCTTGCCGATGTAGAGCTGCAGCTGATGTGCTTCCCAGGGGTGCCCGAACCGGAAGGCGAGGTTGCAGAATCCGAGGATCACGAGGTTGCGCCGGGTAGCCCGCCCGGAAGGACGCGTGCTGCCCAGCGGGCGGTGTCACAGGGCGCAGCCATCCGGCAGATGATGGGCATGGTGGAGCGCATTGCATCGCGTCAGGTGGACATTGCGGCCACCGACTGGGCGCGGTGGTGCGTGCGCCTGGAGCAGACCTTGTGCCAGGCCCAGGAAAGCGAGGCCGTCAACGCGTTCGTCGCGATGGGGATCAACCCGCTGTCGCCCCTGCGTGCGGTGCCGTTCCGGCCCGTATTTGCGGAGGACGGCGCCCTGGAGCCGGGTATGCGCTATGAGGCCATGCTGGACCGCGTGGAGAAGGCATGGAAAACCCAAGGATTGGCAGCAGTGGAGGGCGTGGCATGACGGTGGCGTTGGATTGGACTGAGGTGGCCGCGCAGGCCAGGGCGCTGCTGGGCAGCCCGCTGGTGGAAGCAGAGGCTGGACTGCAGTTGAACCAAGGGCAGCGCGACAGTCTGCTGGCGCTGTGCGAGCGGCTATCGCGCAATGGTGTGATCCTGGCCGACGAAGTTGGCATGGGAAAGACGCGCATTGCGGTGGCGTTGGCGCTCTGCGTAACGCGCGCCGGTGGCCGGGTGGCGATCGTTGCGCCGCCGGGACTGGGTGGGCAATGGCAGCGTGAGTTGCTGCGAGCGAAGCTGCAGACGCCCGAACTGCTGCGCACGCACGCGCAGTACCTGCGGGCATGGTCGCAGGATGCGCCGTGCAAGCCATGGTTCAACGAGCCCATCGTGCTGCTTTCGCATGGTTTCAACCGCTGGGCATCGGGACCGCTCCCTGATTGGCGCTGGTCACTTCTGCCCGAAGTACTGGCCCAGTACCAGCGCGACGTGCTGGGCGAACGCCTGCCCTCCGGCTACAACGTCACTGACACGCTTGATGATGCGGAAACCCACGCGGCAGGCGCCTCCATTGCCGGCTACATCGGGCAGCTGCCGAAGCGTTCGCTGGCGTGGAAAACGTTCGACAGAATCAGGGAGTCGATTCCCGTCTGGAAGCGTTCGGCCGAGGCGGAGCAGTTCCACGCACGCGGCGCGCTGCGCCCTCAACTGGACCGCGTCACCGGGCTGGGGCTGGGGGTGTTCGATCTGGTCATCATTGATGAAGCGCATAAGAGCCGCAGCGACGACAGCCTGTTGAGCACGCTGCTGAGCGATGTGCTGGTGGAGCGTGCAGGCGCGCGGCGTGTTGCGATGAGCGCAACACCGGTTGAGCTGGATGCTGGGCAGTGGCAGCAGAGCCTGCGCCGCATCCACGTCGAACAGGCAGTGCTGCCGGCCACGATCGATGCGTACGTGAAGGGCGTGGAAGACCTGCGCCGATCACCGCGAGACCCGCAGATGGAAGCCGCCTATGTGGCCGCTGCCGCGCGCTACAAGGAAGCGCTGGACCCGTATCTGTTGCGGCGTGACAAGCGCGAGGACGACGCCGTGCGCCGGTTCGTGGCGCAGACGGGGCTGCCCACCAACGGCTATCGCGATGTGGATACGCTGCCGGTGCGGTTGGAGTCGATGACAACGGGCTGGCGGCAGGCGGTGTGCGCGGCGGAGGCGCTTTCGTTCGTCAGCCGTATGAGCGAGGACAGCGCCGGCAAGCGCCAGCGGTTGACCATGGGCAACGGGCACGGCATTGCACGCTTGATCGACGAGACGCTGGACACGGAGCATCAGCAGCACGGCGACGCAGCGGCTGCTGCAGGTGATACGGCCAAGGACAAGCGCACGCAGCGCGCCGGCTGGTGGAAAGCGGCTATGGGGCAGGTGATTCGTTCTGAACACCCGGACGAGGACGTGCTGTATCGCCACCCTGCAATTACCGAAGCGATCACGTTCATTGAGTCCACGGCCTCGGATGAAAAAGTGCTGGTGTTCGCACGCTATCGCGACCCGATGCAGGCGCTGACCCGGCTGCTCAATGCACGCGCGATGCTGCGTGCGGTGAAGCAGGGTCATCCGTGGCCGCAACGTGCGGTGCACGAGGATGAAGTGGCTGCGGTGCGCGTGGCGCACAGGCAGTTGTACGGGCAGGAGGTGGATCTGGTTGCCCTGGATGAGGCGCTGCGCGACGGCTACCGCGAGCTGGAGAACAGCCGCCAGCGTTTCCGCAATGGGCTGCTGGCGAAGCTGCGCGACGGCATCGCACAGCTGGAGGGCAGGCAGCGTGCCCGCTATGGTGAACTGCTGGCCGTGCTGCAGGAATCTGCGTCGGCTGCCCACGATGGGGCGACGGGCGGGTTGGCGATTGTGGCGCGTGCGCTGTCCGATCACCTGGGCGAGGCCGCCGAGTCGGGTACGCCGTCGGAGATAACGGCCAGTCTGATGGACCTGGTGCAGGCGGCGGCCAACCTGGACACGGCGACCGATGATGCCGACGACGCGGCAGTGGAAAACGATGTGCACGTGGGCGCGCAACGCTCACATGAGTGGCAGGCGGTACTGGCGCGGCTGGACAGCGACTACTCGCACGCCGGTGGGCGCTTCGCACGGCAGCTGCACGGCGGCATGGAACCAGGTACCCGCCGGCTGCTGCAGCTTGCCTTCAACCGTCCCCATGCCTTCCCACGGGTCCTGGTTGCCCAGTCCATGGTCGGCCGCGAAGGCCTGAACCTGCACGAAGCCTGCCGGACCGTGGTTTTGCTGCATCTGGAATGGAACCCGGCGGTGGTGGAGCAGCAGATCGGTCGTGTGGACCGGCTTGGCAGTCTCTGGCAGCAACGTCTGCAGGCTGCGGTGGACGATGCGACGTTGAAGGCGGATGTGCCGAGAATCCGGGTGCGCCAAGTGGTGTTCGAAGGCACCTACGACGAGGGCCACTGGCGTGTACTGGCACAGCGCTGGGACCAGCTGCGTGCACAGTTGCACGGTGACATCCTGCTCCAGTCCGCGGAAGCAGATGCAGAGTATCTGGCGCTGACCGAGCGGGTGGCGCTTGCTGCGCCGAGGTTCTCGCCGACGGTGGTGGGCTGAGGGTGCGGGCATCCAGCACTCTGCAGGAGTGCTGGATGCCCTTAGCGGGGTGGTGTTGGCTGCAATCGACGGCGAGGCCGGCGAACGTTGCCTGCAAATATCAAACTCATTGCAGATACGCGCGGATGTCCGATCGCTAGACTTGTGCCTCATGACACGATGATGGTGGTGACTGGAATTTGACGCGACACAGGATGTCGCATCGTTGGGGAGTATGGATTCCATCTTCCATACCGAGCCCGTTCGGCATGAATTTCATTCAACGCACCGTGTTCCGGGCGGTCGCCCTTCTGGCGTTGGCGGGATGGCTGACGCTGTTCCATCGAATGCCCTGAGGGCTTGATGGGCGACGGCGTCTGTCGGGATTGCAAGCGACCTGTTTACACCGAGCGGTCTATGCCTATACTCCGCTTCGGCAGCGCCAAACTGTGACGCAGTTCGCATGCTTTGACCGATGCATGGACGCAGGAGAAGACGACGAGGATGTTGTGCCCATCAAGCCATTACCCCGGATCTGCACGTGCCTGCGTGGGTCCAGTCCCTCAGTAACCACCCGCCCCGCCAGCAGCACGATGCGCTTGCCAGCGCTGCGCCGCGACTGCGCGCGCCGGGGATGATCTTTCAGACACACGCCGCCACCCGGACAAGTACGGGCAGTGAACCAGGAACAGGGGAAAACATGAGCAGCCACAGTAAACGGAACGTGCCAGTGCCGCAGGTGATGGGCGAGTACACGCGGCTGCGTGCGGGATGAGCACGGCCACCCATGACGCGCTTGCGCGGCAGTGGGAGATGCTGCGGATGATCCGGCCTGCACCGTGGAAGATCACGGTGCGCGAGTTGAGGGAGCGGTTGGCGGTGGAGGGATTCACTACCACCAACCGCACCATCGAGCGCGATCTGAAGGAGCTCTCCGAACGCTTTCCGCTGGCATCGGACGAATCAAGCCGCCCTTACGGGTGGAGCTGGGCACGCGATGCCAACTTCGCCTTTGGTGCACGCTTGACGAACTCGCAGGCGGTCACCCTGTTGTCGGCACGGATGCACCTGCGCAATCTCCTGCCCAGGTTGGCCATGGCCGATCTCTGGCCGTTGTTTGACATGGCGGAGCGCGCGCTGGCCTCGAGCGGTTGGCACGACTGGCACCGGCGCACGGCCATCATGCCGTCGGGCATGCCGTTGATTGCGCCGCTGGTTCAACCGGCAGTGCTGGAAGCCGTGCATTCCGCGCTCGGGCTGGGGCGATGCCTGGAAGGTGCCTACCAGTCTCGGGCGGCAGGCGAGGCCAAGCGGATGAAGATCCATCCGTTGGGCCTGGTCATGCGCGGTGCGGCGCAGTACCTGATCTGTACCCTTCGCGACTACGGCGACATCCGCAAGCTTGCGTTGCACCGCCTCAGCGACCTGTCCGTGACGGCGGAAAACTGCCAGCGGCCGGAGGGGTTCAATCTGCAGGACTATGTGGCGCACGAGGGCCCCAAGTACCGGCCCGCCGGTCCGCTGAAGCTCAAGGCCCGTTTTGCCGCCGAAGCCGCGGCGCATCTGCGGGATACGCCGTTGTCGGCCGATCAGCAGATTACTGGCGACGAGGGCGGCGCAGATGTCGAGCTCACAGCGACGGTTGAGGATGACCAGACGTTGCGCTGGTGGCTTCTGGGGTTCGGCAGCCGGGTTGAAGTCCTGGAACCGGCAGCACTGCGCGCCGAGATTGCGGGGCAGTTGAACGCAGCAGCCCATCGATACAGTTGATGCACAAGCATTTCCACTCAAGTTCCATATCCATCTGCCGATGTGGTCACGTGCACGTGCATGTCGGGCCAACTGCGGCCCGATGTGCGTGCTACGCATTCCAGGCAGATGGACCCGCCATCCTGCCTCCGCAGGCAGCATTACTCCGCCCTTGAAGGACTATCCGTGGCAAAAGAACTGACCGAAAGCAAGATCATGCAGGCGCTGGACTACGCCTACGACAAGGCGATGAACGGCTTGCCGGGCATCGATTCCGCCATTGAAATGGCCGAATCCTATATGCGTGAGCCGGGTTCGCTCGAGGACAAGGCGAACTCCCTGGTGCGTTGGCAGAACACCAAGGCAGCGACGTCCGGTTTCGTTACCGGCCTGGGTGGCCTGTTGGTCATGCCGGTGACCATTCCGGCCAACCTGGCCAGCGTCTACTTCATCCAGATCCGCATGATCGCCGCGATCGCGCACATGGCCGGTTGCAATGTCCGCGACGACAAGGTCAAGGCGATGGTCTATGCCTGTCTGACCGGCAATGCCGCCAAGGAAGTGCTGAAGGACGTCGGGATCCAGTTCGGCAAGAAGCTTGCCCAGGCCAGTATCAATCGCATCACGGGCGCGACGATCCTGCGCATCAACAAGGCCGTTGGATTCCGGCTTCTTACCAAGGCCGGCACCACCGGTGTGGTGAACCTGAGCAAGATGGTTCCGATCCTCGGCGGTGTCATCGGCGGTGCCGTCGATGCGGCCACCACGAACATCGTCGGCAATGCGGCGGTAAGCGTGTTCATTACCGGCGATGAGTCGACCACGCCTGCACCTGTGATCTGACCTGCCTTCCATGCGGGAAGGCACCAGGAAGCGTGCCGGCCGAATCTGCCGGCACCTTTCTTGTGCGATGGGCCAGGCTTACCCCGGCAGCATCGGGTAGGCCACCTCGCCCAGCTCCGGCGCCCCATCCTGCAGCATCAACTGCAGGATGGCCGGCACCAGTTGGCCCAGGATGGCGGCACCGTCGCGCAGCTGTGCGCGGTTGGCCTGGCTGTCCCAGGTGGCCCCGCCATGCACCAGCTGGTTGCGCAGCACATACAGGCGGTCCAGCACGATGGAGAGCACGACCTCGGTGCGCCGTTCAACGACGGCCTGCAGTGCCAAGCGCTGGTCCGTGGCGAAGCGCTCCGCCCAGCGGTTGCTGCTGTCGTGCTCGCGCAGCGCCTTCCAGAAACGTGCGTACACGAAACGGTTTCCAACAAGCGTGCGGATGGGCCCGGGAAACTGCTTGAACAGGATGTCCTGCAGGCTTCCTTGCCGGTCATGTGCCAGCAGTGCCTCGAAGAACCTGCGCAGCTGTTCGCGCTCGGCGTTCTCGAAGCCGAATTCCTGGGCATAGGCTGCGTTGAGCGCAATCCACAGGAACAGGAAACGGGCATCCGTATCCTGGTCTTCCTGTTCGGCGCGGTTGAGCCAACTGATGGCGCGGTGCAGGCGCACGCGCGTGGAATCCGGCTGCGCATCGCGGACAAGGCGATGCGCTTCCTTCAGAGTAGTCGAATCCATTTTTCCCCCTGTTATCGCCACCATTATGCGGGGCGATCGTGGCAGGGGAACTACTCCAGACGCCGTGCCCTGCGCCACGCCTCGGGCAGCCCCTGCCAGAGGGTGTCGAGCGCGTTTGCATTGCCGCACTCCAGTGCGGTCGAACGGCACTCGGGGCAGCTGCGGAACCAGGTAAGCCCCTCGATGCGGACGTCGCCGGTGGGCGGCGTGACGCGCTTCCAGCCGCAGTCCTTGCAGTGATACGTCAGCTTCTGTGCTCGGCCCCACATGGTCAGCCGGGCCTCAGTCATCTACGCCGACGTGCTGCTGTTCCACCAGCCAGCGGCCCAGCCCATACAGGGCGAAGCCGTAAACCACCGTTGCACCAATGATCTTGAACATGGAAATCCTTTCGTGGGTGGGTAGCTGGGGCATCCGTGCCCCGTGTCGATCCGTCGGTGTTCATTGTGCGGAGCGCTGCGACAGGCTGCGTCGCGTGATTCTGGCTCTACGCCTTGAACACAGATTCGACGAGGTCGAATGGGGAGTCAGGCGTCGTGTGCGGCGGGCCCCAGTGGCGCAGGGGTGCACCGGGGTATGCCAACTGACCCATGAGGCCGCGCTCGGCCATTGCCAGCAATGCAATGGCACGCTGCCGCTGGCGCCGGGGCGAGACCTTCAGGTTCATCCGGAAAGCCGAATTGAGCGCTGCCATATCGCGATTGGTCTCATGCCAGTACTCACCTTGATCACCGAAGTCTTCCGTCGCCACGGCCAGACCGACCAGCCCCGTACCCAGATCGGTGTGATGGACTGCGGCGGTCAGTGCGGCCAGCTTCAAATCTCCGGTCAGCACCCAGGTGTCCTGGCGGCGGCCGTCCACACCGGTGTAGTCACTCAGGTTCGCGGCGTTCAACAACTGCAGATCCAACGCGCCATTGGAAGCGGCACGATCCAGATGGTCACTCCGGTTGTGCAGCTTCGTCGTCAGTTTCTTGCGGCCCGTGAAGTTAAGAACGATGGGCTTCCAGATGTCGTGAAAGCGGGTCCCCTCTACTGGCTCCGGGGCAAACAGAAAGCGTGCAATGGTTATTTCACGGATGGACGTGACATTGATGAGTCGCCTGTAGAGACGCAGGTACCGCCTGAACTTGGTGACGGGATCCGCCTGGACGTCGCGGGCGACGATCAGCATCAAGAGCAAGCCTGCGTAGGGCGCAGAAACGAAGTGCTGGACATCATCAGGTAGTTGCAGGAAGCCGCGGTCGGTCAGTCCCAACGTCGTTGGGTCACCTGCAACAGCGTTGTCGGCGTCTATCCAGTGCAGCCCAAATATGCGGCTGAACTCATCCAGGGCAGAAACTGCCGCGCCTGCTTCTGTGCTACGCATCTCATTGAGGCCAAAGAACGGGCTCACCGTGTAGCGAAGTTGCCGCTCGGAACACTCTCTCAAGAACGCCGCTAACGGTGTCAGCGCCTTGATGGATTTGTTGCGTTCAACCTCATCCGAAACCTGCACCGCGTTTCTCATGTGGATCACAACATTGCAGTCCATCAGAAGCGTCGTCTCGATTCCGGAATCCTGATTGCGGCGGAGCCGGTTGAAGCTCAGTTCGGGGAAGTCTCCCGGCTTTCGCGAGGCTTTGATGGCCGCTATGCGTCCAAATGTCTTCGACATGCCTGTTCTCCTTGTTGCTATACGCAGTGCATTCTTGGTGCATCCTCCCTACCTCTGTCCAGTCCTTCGCTACCAGTTATCGGCATGCGGCTCTGTCGCTGTCGTTGCTGCCGTGCAGGTCTGATAGAGATGCAGGCGGTGCTGTGCTTACTTGGGCACTCGCGAGGGCATAGAAGTGGCGGAAGCTATTGCTGTCTGCGCTTGGCAGTTAGGATCGATTACAGCCTTCACGATTGTCAGTATGCGACAGGTGGGTACAAGCTCTCGTCGGCGGGTCACCGGGGCGCATGCCACGCAAGGTGCTGCCCTGTTTCAGTCCCCAGAAGTTGCTGGCCTCCAAGTACGCGGAGATGGGCCGCCAGCTGAAGGGCCAGGAGCAGGGTCTCAACGATATGACCGCTGAGAATTACCTCAGGGCGCGTGAGGCGCTTGACCTGCCGTTTGGATCACCTGCAGAGAGTCAAGGCGGCACAACATCTTCTGTATCTGGGTCAGTTGAGTGAACGGCGGGTCATGTCGGACATCGTGAAGGAAGCCAGAGATCGGGGGCTCTGACGAATAAAGGCCGCCAGACCCCCTCATCCCCCAGCAGGCTCACCCTCCAGCAGGCGCGCCCGCATCATGGTCAGCTGGCAGCGCAATCGGCGTTGCCGCACAGATGCTGCGCAGGGCCTGCTTCAATCCCTCCTCCATGGTGGGGTGGTAGAAAGGCAGCTCCAGCAGCTGGCTGGCCGTGCAGCCGGTTTCCACCGCCCATGCCAGCAGATGGGCCAGGTGCTCGCCCGCAGGCGCCACCAGGTCCGCACCGATCAGCTTGCCTTCCGGTGCTGCCGCATACAGCGTCAGCGTGCCTTCGTTCACGCCTTCCACGCGGGCGCGGCCCTGGTCGTCAAAATCGGCGGTGCCGGTCACCGCGCCCTCGTCTTCAGACTGACCGATGCTGGCAACCGGCGGATCGGTGAAGGTAATGCTCAACGCCACGTGCCGCTTCACGGTGATCTCTGCTGGCAGCGCCGCAGCGTTGCGGCCGGCAATGGCGCCATCGCTCGATGCCTCATGCAGCAGGGGCAGGTCGGCAGCGACGTCGCCAGCCAGGAAGATGGCGCTGTCACCGCAGCGCATCGTTTCGCGCGTGTGGCGGGGTACGCCGTGCTTGTCCAGCGCCAGCTGTGCCTTGTCCAAGGCGAGGCCCTTCAGCGTGGGTGGCCGCCCCAGCGCGGCCACCACGTAATCCACCTGCACGCTGCCGGTCGCCCCGTCCTTGCTGCTCCAGCGCACGTGCACGCCGTCCGCAGTGCGTTCAGGGTGTACGTCCACGCCCAGGTGAACGTCCATATCCCGCTGCAGCATCGCCAGCAACGCGTCATGTACGCGCGGGCAGCGCACCTTGGCCAGCGCTGTGTCCTTGCCCAGCAAGGTGACCTGCACGCCCAGCCGGGCCAGCGCCTGCGCAAATTCCAGCCCCACCGAGCCGGTGCCGACCACGGCCACGCGTTCGGGTAGCTGCTTCAGTTCGAACAGGCTCTCGTTGGTCAGCACCCGTTCGCCCAGTGCTTCAAAGGGCGGGGGTAGCGCAGGGGCAGACCCGGTAGCGATGACAATCGCGCGGGCCTCGATACGCCGGCCGTCGTCCAGTTCCAGCGTGGCCGGGCCGGTAAACCGGGCGCGGCCGGCCAGGCGGGTCGCCGGGTCCAGGTCCTCAATCTGCTTGCGGGTGAGTGCGGCAAAGCGGTCGCGTTCGTCGCGCACGCGCTGCATTACCGCCGGGCCATCAATCTGCAGGCCCTCCACGCGGATGCCAAACAGGTCTGAATGGCGCACGCGCTCGGCCTGCTTGGCCGCAGCCAGCAGCAATTTGGAGGGCATGCAGCCGACGTTGGCACAGGTGGTGCCGTTGAAGTGCGGATCGATGATCAAGGTGGACGCGCCGTTGCGGCGGGCGGCACGCTCTGCCGCCAGGCCGGCCGTGCCGGCGCCGATCACCGCCACATCGCAGTGCGGGGGCGTGCTCATTGGGCCGCCGGCAGCGTGATGGATTTGACGTTGACGAATTCCTTCAGGCCCTCCGGGCCGTGCTCGCGGCCGTAGCCGGAGGCCTTCACCCCGCCAAAGGGCAGGGCGGGGCTGGCAACGTTGAAGGTGTTGATGCACACCATGCCGGTGTCGAAGTAGGTGGTGGCCAGTTCGCGCGCGCGCTTCACATTGCGGCTGAAGATGCCGCCGCCCAGCCCGTAGCGGCTGTCGTTGGCAATGCGCAGGGCATCTTCATCGTCCTTGGCCTTGATGATGGCGGCGGCGGGGCCAAACAGTTCGTCTTCATAGGCCACCTGGCCCGGCGCAACATCGGCCAGCACCGTGGCGGGGTAGAAGCAGCCGGTCCGGTCGGGTATCTCGCCACCCACCACCAGCCGCGCGCCCTGGGCCACGCTCTTGCTGACCTGCTCGTGCAGGGTGTCACGCTGCGCCTTGGAGACCATCGGGCCGAGCTGGGTGGTGGCATCGTTGGGGTCGCCCATGCGGATCTGTGCAAACTGCGTTGCATAGGCTTCAACAAAGGCGTCGTAGTTCTTTGCGGTCACGATGAAGCGCTTGGCGTTGACGCAGGTCTGGCCGTTGTTGAACAGGCGGCCCTTGACGCAGGTCTTTACCGCCAGCTCCAGATCGGCATCGTCCAGCACCAGATAGGCGTCGTTGGAGCCCAGTTCCAGCATGGTCTTCTTCAGTGCCTTGCCGGCCTTCTTGGCTACGGTGCGCCCGGCCTTCTCGCTGCCGGTCAGCGTGACGGCGCGCACCAGGTCGTGGTCGATGATGGCATCGGACTGGTCATGGCTGATGAGCAGCACGCCGAACAAGCCCTTGGGCAGGCCGGCCTCCTCGTACAGGTCGCGCAGGAACAGGCCGCTGCCGGTGCAGCTTTCGGCATGTTTGAGCAGTACGCCGTTACCGGCCATGAGGCTGGCAATGGAGTAGCGCACGGCCTGGTAGGCCGGGAAGTTCCACGGCTGGATGCCGTACACCACGCCGATGGGCGCGTGGGTGACGATGCCGGTGCCATTAGCTGAAGGCCGCTCTTCATCCGCCAGTTCCTTGGGGCCCTGCTCGGCGGTGTAGTTGCAGATGGCCACGCAGAGATCCACTTCGCTGCGGCTGTCGCCAATCAGCTTGCCGACCTCGTTGGTCATCAGCTGGGCGAAGGCTTCTTTCTTCTCTTCCAGCTTCTGCGCAATGGCCGCTATCACGGCGGCGCGCTCATCAAGGCTGCGCAGGCGCCACTGCAGGAACGCCTCGTGGCTTGCCTTTACGGTGTCTGCTGCCTGGGCGTCGGACATATATTCGTAAGTGTCCAGCAGCTGTTCGGTGAGTGGGTTGATGGTCTTGATCTGGGAGTCGGTCATGGTGGGTTCGCCTTGGGGGAGGGAGGTGGCGCAGTAAAGAAGGTTTTCAGCCGTAGCGGCGGTGGTGGCGTCGCAGGGTGCCCTGCACGTGGCGCAGCGCCTTAAGCATTTCGTCATGCCAGCCAGTGGCGGGCAGCTTGCGCACGGCCGAATGGGCGGCGCAGACATACGGGGTGCCGGCCCAGCGATCGGCCAACGCGCGCGCCCAACGATCAAACGCCACTGCAGCGCCGGCCCGCGCCTGCAGCGCCCGCGGCAGCGTGGGGTGGAATTTCAGGCGTGACTGCGGCAGCCATCTGCCCAATGCGCCGGGGGCCGCCAGCACGTTGAGGGTGTCATCGACATGCACGATGCCGCTGCTGCGATGGCGGACCAGCACCGAGCTGGCGTGCACGCTTTCATTGGCCGGGACCAGATCCAGGCCGGCGGGTACGGAGAAATCCAGGTCATCGGCAAAGTCGGCCTGGGCGGCGGGGTCTTCAATCACCTCGGGGTCCCATGGCAGATGCGGCGCACGCTGCAGGTGGCGGCGGGTGCCGATCAGGCGCGCGGCGGGCAGCAGCTGGTGCAGGGGCTCGCAGTGCAGGGTGTGGAAGGGATGCACGTTGATGATGGCATCCACCAGCGTGCCGCCCGCGGTCAGGCCAAGCAGTGCCTGGCGCTGGGCCTCGGTAGGGGAGTAGCTGTCCAGGACCAGGAAGCGGCCGTTGCTACGGCGCACGACTGAAAGCTGGGTGCCCAGGTCAAGCAGCCCGGCCACCTTGAAGGTGCCGCGCAGGTTCCAGAAATCGTTGGCGAGTTGCTGCATCAGGAGTGGACCGCGCGAGGGCAGATGAGGGGCACTCGATCCTGCGCATCCGGCGATTCCAGCGGCGTGAACGCCGGTGATGGCCATGTCAGGCTGTGCGAGCAGCAGCCACGCATGCCTGCGCGGACGCCACGCCCCCCACCTGTTACCATGCCCCTGCTACCCAGCCAGCCCATCCTGCGCAGACAGCTGCAGGGGGCCGTCGCAGAACGGCCCAGCGAGCCAGGACACCC
Source organism: Stenotrophomonas sp. S39 (assembly GCF_016624665.1). Lineage (NCBI taxonomy): Bacteria > Pseudomonadati > Pseudomonadota > Gammaproteobacteria > Lysobacterales > Lysobacteraceae > Stenotrophomonas > Stenotrophomonas sp. S39. The sequence continues at coordinate 28,611 of NZ_JACVTT010000061.1, forward strand.
TCCCGTGCCCTTTCAAGGATGCTCGCATGACCCGTCATTCCGCTTTCCGCTCGGCCGCTCTGGCCGTTGCCATCTCGCTCAGCGTCGGCGCCCCGGCCGCATTTGCCGATAACGCGACCGCAGCGCCCGCCGCCAGCACCGCCGTGCAGCGCCAGGCCATCGCCCAGGGCCTGTAC
>NZ_JACVTT010000062.1:0-28764 GCF_016624665.1 Stenotrophomonas sp. S39
GATATCTGACAGATGTGCCGACCAACGGTCGGCACCCACCAACAGCCGCCGTTGCCAGTAGATCCACACCATGCGTGGATGATTCATTCGACATCTGACAGATGTGCCGACCAACGGTCGGCACCCACCAACAGCCACCGCCCCGCCATCCCACGGAATGCAGGCATTTGACGTTGACGTTGATTCGGCAGGTGCAGGGCTGCAAGCCCTGCAAAAAAACACTCCCCCCTTACAACATCGGCTGCCGCGTCAGTCCCACCGGCCGTGCGTTGTCATCCATGTGCAGCGTCACCGCCTTCGCATGCATCAGCTGCTCGGCCAGCGCATCGCTCGCACCCAGTGCGCGGGCGATGTCCTGGCGGCTGGAATCCTCGCGCGGTGCACGCCGTTCCTTGCCACCAAACCGGAAACGGTTGTACTCGGCCCAGGCGATCAGCAGCAGCGAGCAGCAGACCAGGATCACCGGCAGCGCGATCATCACGAACGGATCCACGTGCTGGCTGTGCTGGTACAGCTGCACGTAGGCCAGATGCCCGCCCAGCAGCCATGAAACCAGGGTCACCAGCGGTGCCCACAGGTAGAAATAGAAACCCCAGAACGCCAGGGTCACGAAGCCCCAGGCCGTGCGCTGCAGGCGCGGCTGCTGGCGAGACTTCTGGATCAACCGCGAATCGAAGCGGTTGGACGACTTTGTCTTGGTGGTGCCGCGGACGGTGCTCATCGGATCCCCCGGTCAGGGCTGACCCAGGTGGCACGCTTGCCGCGGCGCTTGAACAACGTCTTCGGCAACGCCACCAGGGTGGTGAAGAGGCTGATCAGCCAGTACGCCATGGGGTACCAGATGACCCAGAAGTAGTTGCGTCCAATGTGTGTTTCGTAACGACGATCAATGATCAGGCTGCTGGCGAACTGCAGCAGGCAGACCAGCGCCAGGATCACGCCGTGCCATTGCGGCAGCAGCGTGTCGATGTACAGCGGGGCCGGCAGCGGGATGAACTTGCCCAGCGCCCACAGCACCACGATCAGCAGCATGGTGTACGCCCAGAACACGCTGAGGATGTACTCCAGCAGCACGCCCCACATGCGCCGCTTGCGCCAGCTGAACAACGATGCACCGTGCCGCAGCAGCACTTCCACGCCGCCCTGCGCCCAGCGCAGGCGCTGCCGCCACAGGCCCTTCAGCGTCTCCGGCATCAGGATGAAGCACAGTGCGTTGGGTTCGTAGCGGATGTCCCAGTGGTCCAGCTGCAGGCGCCAGCTGATGTCGATGTCCTCGGTCACCATGTCGTCGGCCCAGTAGCCGATGCGGTGCAGTGCCGTGCGACGGAACGCGGCAATCACCCCGGACACAGTGAAGATGCGACCGTATACGCGCTGCGCGCGCTTGATCATGCCGATGATCGAGGAGAACTCGGCCACCTGCAGGCGGCCCAGCAGGGTGGAGCGGTTGCGGATGCGCGGGTTGCCGGTCACCGCGCCCACGCGCGGGCCGCTGGTCAGGTGCCAGACCATCCAGTGCATGGCGTACTCTTCCAGCATCGCATCGCCGTCGATGCACACCAGGTACTCCGAGCGCGAGGCCAGGGCGCCCATGCGCAGCGCATTGGCCTTGCCCAGGTTGCGGTCCAGGTGCACCACCCGCAGGCGCGGGTGCAGGGCGGCCAGTGCGTCCAGGCGCGCGCCGGTGTCGTCGCTGCTGCCATCGTTGATGGCGATCACTTCGAAATCCGGATAGCGCTGCGTCAGTGCCGCGCCGATGGTGTCGTCCAGGTTGTCCGATTCGTTGTGGCAGGGAATCAGCAGCGTGGCGAACGGGTAGCTGTCCATCGGCGGCGGATCATTGCGCGGTCGCGACTTCCGCTCGCGCCGGAAGAAGTAGTAAAGCCCGCCTGACATCCAGAAGAACGCCATCACCATCGGGTAGAAGAAGGCGAACTGGAACAGGGCATACAGCCAGGGGCTCATGTCCATGTCACTTCTCCGGGTACGGGAAGTTGCGCGCGGACATCGCGGCGCGCGCGTCCGTGGTCGACGGCTTGTCGGCGATGAAATCGTCCGGGTACCACGCGAAATGGCGCACGCCCTGCGCCTGCAGGCGGCGTACCTGCGCGCGAAGGCGCTGGCCGCTGATCGGCGTCTGCGTGCGCCAGTCCACGGTCTGCAGCTCGAACAGCGTGTGCTTCAGCTCGGGGTCGTGCGCGCGCACGGCGGTGACCAGGCGGTCCAGCCAGCGCTCGGGGTGCTTGCTGCCTTCCATCCACGGCATCGCCATCAGCGCGGTACGGTCATAGGCGTGGTTGAACAGGTCCAGGCGCTGGGCGAACCAGCTGGCGCTCTGCGGTTCCAGTACCGGCTGCGCGTACAGGTTGCGCACGGTGCCCAGCTTCGGCCGCCAGCGCTGGGCGGTATCGCGCAGCTCCAGGGTGAAGTCGATCAGCGCCTGGGTGCGGCCGCCATCGGTGCCTTCCTGCGGCAGCTGCGCCAGTTCGGTGTCGCGCACATAGGCATCGTCATGGAACAGCAGGCCTTCGAAGTACGAGTTGATCGCCAGGTCTTCGTAGATGTCCTTGATGATCTGCCGCGCCTGCGGCTTGGTGAAGTCCAGGCGGTACATGCCGTCGTGTTCCGGGCTGGCGATGCCCAGCGCGGTGCGCTGCGCCGCATCGGGCAGCTCGTAGCCCAGCACCGGCAGCCAGGCGTAGACCTTCACCCCGGCGCGGGTCTTCAGCTGCCATGCCACGCGGTTGAACAGGTCCGCGCGCATCGGCATGTGGCGGTTGGGGAAGTACAGCGCGTCGGCGGTGTTGTTGCCATCGGGGTCCGCAAAGGCCTGCAGGTAGACGTGGGTCGGGCCCACCGTCTTGACGCGGTCGATCAGCTTGTCGAGGTTGCGTGCCAGCTGTGCCGGGTCCGGGTCGTAGACCGCATCCAGGTCGATCTGCAGGGCACGGGTGCCATCGAGGCTGACATTGCGGCGCAGTTCGAAGGCGAGCGAGCTGACGTTCGGGTTGTTGGTCACCAGCAGGCGGGCCAGGCCATGCAGGTCGGAAGTGACCGGCGTGCTGCGGCCTTCCAGGTCGAACGACACCGGCATGCCCAGTTGTTCGGCGATATCGTTGCTCAGCTGGTTGTAGGCCGCATACGGCCACACGATGGCCTTCGGGGTGACGCCCAGTTCCTTCTGGATGCGCTTGACGCTCAGCGCGAGATCGTCGCGCAGGCGCTTTTCATACTGCTGCGTGGTCTCGTAGCGCTGCGTCTGCGGGTCGTAGGTGCGGGTGATCACCGCCGGGGTCTGGTTGCCCTGCGGGTTGGACTGCACGCCGTGGTGCTGGTTGTCGGTATGGCTGGCCAGTTCGATCAGGCCACTGGCCTGCATTTCCCGCAGCTGGTCCCAGGTCAGGAAATCATCGTGGCCGAACGGGCGGTAGCCGTAGTCGATGGTGCGGCCCGGGGCCATGTCGACGTAGTCGGTGATCACCGCCACCAGCGCGGGGTAGTTGTAGGCGCGCAGCAGCGGGTAGACGCGGCTGTAGACGCTGCGCAGGCCATCATCGAAGGTCAGCAGGACCGGCCGCGGCGGCAGCTGGGCTTCGCCGCGCGAGGCCTTGATCAGCTGCGACAGCGAGATCGGGTGGTAGCCGTGCGCGCTGAGCCAGTCCAGGTGCGCAGCAAAGTTCTGCGTGCTGACCGCGTAGGCATCGGCATCGCCCTTCTCACGCACATCGTCGCGGATGTCGTGGTAGCTCAGCACCAGCAGGCCGTTGTCGGCCGAATCCAGGTCGCGCTCCTGGGCAGCGGCCGGCAGGGTCAGCAGCACCAGCCCCAGCAGCAGCACGGTCATCAGGTTTCGAAGCATCCGTTCCATCTCACTCTCCCCAGCGCAGCGCGGCATCGAAGCCGATGTGACGTTCACGTTGGCCGTCGTAGACCGGCCGCGACCAGCTCACGCCGTACTCCAGGATCCTGCCCTGGCCGAACTGCCACTCGTGGCGATAGGCCACCGTGGGGATGAGCGAACTGCCGAACCCTTCCTGCCAGTAGTCGCCCAGCGACACCGTCAGGCGGTGCCGGAAGTGGCGCTCGTAGTGGCGCCACAGCTGCTGGTCGATGCGCAGGCCGATTTCCACCGAGCGGTCACGCGAGGGGTTGAAGTAGGGCGCATCGTCGAGCGAACCGCGGCTGGTGTAGAGGCTGCCGAGGCCGTCAACCACCACGCGCGGGCGGGTCAGCAGGCGCTGTTCGATCGCGGTGTTCAGGGTCTCGCGGCGGTTGCCGTCGTCGTAGCGGAACTGGCTGCCACCCAGGCTCCAGTGCGTGCGCTCGTTGCGGGTGTAGTCAACCGCCACTGCCACGCTGTCGGCGGTGATGCCCGACACGCGCGCCTGCATCGAGGCTTCCGGATCGTTGCGCGCGGCGGTCACGCCAGCGTGCCACTGGTCGTTGAACTGCCAGCCGAAGCCGCCGCGCAGGCCGGTGTCGCCGATGCTGTCGTTGGGTCGCAGCACGGCGGCCTCGGCATCGACGCGGCCGAAGCGGTAGCGTGCACCGGCGCCCATCCACAGCGGGTTGATCTTCTGGTCCTGGAAGGTCACCGAACGACGGTCGGCGAAGGCGAACAGGCGCCAGCGGTCGTCGAGGATCGGCGAGGCGACTTCGGTGCCGTAATGCAGGTCGTCGTTGCCCAGCGGCGAACTGCCGCCGCCGCCGGAACTGCGGCCGCCTTCCACCGTGGCCTGCAGCTGCCAGCCGCGGTGCGCGCGCCAGTCGCGGTCCATGCGCTGCACCGAGGGCTGGTTGGGGTAACGCTCGAGCAGATCGTCATGCAGCGGCCGGGCGAGGTCGTCGCGCTGCAGCTGCACGTAGGATTCGTACATGCCGATCCGTGGCGACACGTCGCGCGGGTCCAGCGTGTAGGCCATCTGGTGGCGCTCCAGCGCGCGGCGCGGCCAGCCGCGCATCTGGTAGACGCTGCCGAGCGCGGTCTGCAGGCCACCGTTGCCGGGCCCGACATCGACCAGGGCTTCCAGCTCGCGCTGTGCGGTGGGCAGATCGCCGCTGTAGGCGCGGATCATTGACAGGTTGAGGTCGGCCTCGTAGCGCGCCCAGTTGGCATAGGGGCTCTTGCCGCCGCCCCAGCGCCATGCCGGCTCATCCTTCTGCCATGCCCCCAGGTAGCCGATGGCCTTCTCGGCCTGCTCGGTCTCGAGGTAGGCATAGGCCAGTTCGGAACGCGACTGGAAACGCGAAGGATCGTTCTTCACCGCCGCTTCCAGCAGCGGAATCGCCTCGTCCGGGTGCTGGGTGGCCATCATCGAATCGCCCACTGCCGGCAGCACGTAGTCGGGCAGGGCATGGCCTTCCTGCTGCAGGGCCCGCGCTTCGTCGCGCACCTGGGCATGGCGTGACAGGCGGTTGAGCAGGATCAGGCGGTCCATGCGGATGCGCAGGGGCGCCTGCGCCAGCGGCGTGCCATCGCGCTGCACGTACTGCTCCATTTCCGCCAGCGATGCTTCGGCTTCGTCCAGGCGGCTGTCCTCGCTCTGGCCGTAGGCCAGGCTCCAGTTCACCCGCTTGGCGATGTAGTTCGCTTCCAGTCGTGCCTTCTGGTCGGCATCGAACAGGTCGGGCCGCGCCTGGTACAGGCGCCAGGCGCGGTCGGCGTTGCCGATATCACCCAGGGTCAGGACCTGCAGCTTGTACAGCAGCGGATCGTTGGGCTCCTGCAGCTGCGAGCGCTCGATGGCGGCCAGGGCATCGACCCAGCGCGCCTGGTCACGGTAGTGGCCGATTTCAGCCAGCCGGTCAGCGCGGCTGGCGGCGGGTGGCGGCGAAGCGGCATGGGCCCCGAACGCCAGCGCGGCGCAGGCCAGGCCGACGCAGAGCGCCAGCGGACGGTGGACAATCATGAAACCCCCTTAGCATCCCTACTTCAACGATGTGCTGAAAGTGTGACGCACATCACATGCCAACTGTGCCTGGCCGTCTCCCAAGGTCGCCAGAGCCTGCCTTTACCGCTAAGACGCAATAGTCCCGCCAGACCGGTCAAGCTCATCGCAACTCCCTGACAACCAAACACTTTTTCAGGTGTTTCAGCGGCGCCCAAGGCGTCCGCCGGGCGCCGCCGCGCCCTGACCCGGGGTCTGGAGCCGCCCAGAACGGCAGCCCCTCCGCGTCATGATTGGACACCCTACGTCAGCAGATGCCGAAGCGATGTGTAGAGTCGAGCTTGCTCGACTGCGTTTTGCCGGAACAGTCGAGCAAGCTCGACTCTACCCCGGCGGTGGTCTACCAGAGGTCTTCCAGCTTGCGCGGCTTGCACGCCACCCACGACGCGCCCAGCATCAGCGCCGCGCAGCCGAACAGGAAGCCGAACGGCAGCCCCCAGCCATTGCTGACCGTATGCAGCCAGCCCACCAGGAACGGCCCCAGGCAGCTGAAGCTGTAGCCCACGCCCTGCATGAAGCCGGACAGCGCCGCCGACCCGGTGGGGGTGCGCGTGCGCAGGTTGATCAGGGTCAGGGCCAGCGGGAAGGTGGACGGGCCCACGCCCAGCAGCGCCGCCCACAGCAGCGGCGCCTTCAGCGGTGCCAGCAGCAGGCCGGTGAACGCGATGACGAACGCGAAGAAGCCGATCAGCACCAGCGGGAACGGGTTCGGCAGGCGCACCGCCAGCGAGGGGATGACCAGCGACGGCAGCAGGCCCAGCGCCGAAAACACCGCCACCATCACGCCACCGAACGCCGGCGTGGCACCGGCCTCGACCACGATGCGCGGCAGCCAGGTGAACATCGAATAGGTCATCAGCGAGGTCATGCCGAACATCAGCGTCATGCTCCAGCCCAGCGACGTGCGCCAGACCTTGCCGTGCGGCTGCGCGCTGGGGTCGCTGCTGTCCTGCACCGGCCGGGGCGCACGCTTGGCCAGCAGCAGCCAGGGCAGGGCGGCGGCCAAGGCCAGCAGCGCCCACATGCCCAGCGACACGCGCCAGCCAGCGGCATTGGCCACCGGCACCGCCAGCAGCGCCGGGGTCATCGTGCCCAGCTGCAGCACGCTGATGTACAGCGTGCTCATCGTGCCCACCTTGTTGGCGAAGTAGCGCTTTACCAGCGGCGGCACCACCACGTTGCCGATGCCCATGCCGGCTAGCGCGATCACCGAACCGAGCAGCAGGGTGCCGACGTTGCCCGCACTGGAGCGCAGCAGCAGGCCGGCCATGGCCAGGGTCATCGCCAGCAGCGTGGTGCGCTCCAGGCCCAGGCGCCGGGCCACGGCCGGGGTCGTCACGCCGAACAGTGCGAACGAGGCCGTGGGTAGCATGCCCAGCACGCCGGTCATGGTGGTGCCGAAGCCGAACTGCTGGCCCAGCACGTCCAGCAGCGGGGTGATGGAGGTGACCGCCGTACGCAGGTTGACCGCCGCCAGCAGGATGGCAACGAAGGCCAGCAGGCGGCCATGCAGCAGCGAGGGTGAGGGCGAAGTGGGGGACGTCATGCGGGGGTCCTTGCAGGTGGCGCACGCCGCAACGTGGGCGTGCAGCGCCGCACCGGACAGTGCCGGTGAGGTGGGTGGGGGAAAGGTGGCCATTGTACGTGGCGCGATGCGCCCGGTCCTGCCGGCGCTGACTGTCGCGATCCGCACATCCTGATGTCCGTTGTCGCAGCGCGCCGGAAATCCGCCCTGGTCCAGTGAATCCGTTGTGTTTCCAGCGTTTGCGCGGCACACGCCCAGCCAACGGCAGGGCACGCTGCGCTGCGCTCAAGTGCAGGCTGTTTGCGCCATTGCTAGGTTCGGGCCGAATCCAATACGGAAGGATGGTGGGGTGGCAAGGACGTTGATTGTGGTGGGGGACGCGACCAGCAGCGGGGGCCGGGTCATTACCGGTTCGCCTGCGACCGACATCGAGGGCAAGCCTGTGGCGCGGGTAGGTGACAAGGCCACCTGCCCCAAACATCAGGTCGTGGCCTCCATCGTCAGTGGTGATTCCACCCTGGTGTTCGAGGGCCAGCCGGTGGCGCGTGACGGCGACAAGCTGTCGTGTGGGTGCTCGCTCATCGCCGGGCAGCAGTCGCTGGTGTTCGTGGATGCCGGCGGTGGCGGCGGCGCAGGCAGCGGGCCGGCGGCGCAGCCCACGCAGGCGGCGGGTGGCATTTCACCCGCAGCGCTTGCGCCTGCCGCGCCGACGGCTGACAAGGCGCCGGTGTGCGAGGCCTGCCTGTTGGCCGGTGCCCAATCCGGCGCAACCTTTTTGGGGCGCTGATGAACCGATACGTCATTGTCGATGCCGCAGCCTATGCCGATACGCCCAAGGCGCTGGCCTGGTACGCGCAGGACCTGCCACACCGCGCACTGCTTGCGCGCCAGCCCGAGGCCACCCACGCCTCCGTCGGCCCGTGGCTGCTGCAGTTGCCGGCGCAGGCCCACACCCAGGTGGATGGATGGCTGCGTGAGCTGGAAGTGGACAGGCCAGTCGTGGCGTGGCTGCGCAGCGACGCCGGCTTTGAGGCGGTGTACCAGCACCTCGAAACCTGCCTGGACCTGCGCCGCCCCAACGGCACGCTGGCGCTGCTGCGCTACTGGGATGGCCGCGTGTTCCTGCGCCTGCAGGCCGCCTTCACCCTGCAGCAGCGCAGGCAGCTGATGGGCCCGCTGCGGCAATGGTGTTTCCAGATGCTGGGCGAGCGCTACAGCCTCGATCGCGAAGCGCTGCATGCAACGGAGGCCGGCTGATGTTTGAGATCACAAAGGAACAGGAAGCCCTGCTGCGCCTGCCTGATCCCTCCACGTTCTTCCCGCTGTTGCGCCGGGAGATCCGCGCGGAGTACCCCCGCCAGGTCGGCCATCTGAGCGATGCGGCGCTGATGGACGACGTGGTGAAAAGCCACGACCACGCGGCCTATGTGCTGCGTATCACCCACCTGCCGGTGCTGGTGCGCTGGGTGAAGGCGGACGTGGCATGGGCGCGCGGTCTGCGGGCTGTCCCAGCAGCGGATATGTGGATGCGCAGTGCAAAGAACCCGAATCTGGCAGCGGCGGATCTGCTGTCGAATCTGGCAGGACACTAGGAGCAACGATGGGCACCAGAATCATCGGCCCGCGGCCTTGGCTTGGGCCCGGCATGGGAGGCGGTAACGGCAGCGTGGATGAAGACGGCAACCCGGTGGATCCCTATGGCGGGCCAACCACCGGTGACGTGGCCGATGGCATCCGCGATGTAGTGGGCGGTATCCAGCGGCGGGTGCGCGGTGAAGCCAAACCGGATGCGCGCGCTGAGCCGACGGCCAAGGCGCGGGAGGTGGATTGCTCGCAGATGCCCGACGAGACCGCGTGCAACGAGTGCCTGCTGAAGGAGGGGTTCATTGGTCCACCGATCACCCCGCGCTTCGTTACCCAAGACAATCTGATCAACTACGAGTACCAGCTGTACATTGCCAACCTGCGCTCGGCGCCGCTGCGATTTGGATTCATGGTGGCGGACAAGGCCGATCCAGATCGGCGGTTGTTCTCGGTGGATACACTGTTTGACTACCTTGAGCGCGACGGGTTCTCCCGTACCGTGCAGGAGTGGCACTTCAACGCCTGTGAGTTTGATGGCTTCTGGTTGAAGGACTGCACGGTGGTGGAGGCGAAGGGGAGGTATGAGCAGTTTCTGGATGAGAAAGGGAGGCCAAAGTACAACTTTGTGGAGGACGGTGTTTTTGTTCCCTTTAGGGACGAGATGATGAGACAGCGCGCTGCAATTGCTATTGCCGGTCCGCAAGCGAAGCTCTTGTGGTGTTTTATGCAGGCACGGACGATGCAAGCTGCCATCGCTCTTGGCCGTGTCGACCCCGTGATCTGCAGATACGAGCCCTTCTCGGGAGGAGGTCTATGATTATCGATGCGCAAACCAACTTCTGCACAACACCGGGGTCGCGATCACCGGAGCAGGTTCTGACTATGGCTGTGAACGTTACCAAGGGCCTGGCAAGGATTTGTCCTTCGATGACAGACTGGTACGCGCTTCCTTCCAGCCGGGAGGAGAAGACGGTGTCGCTAAAGGATTCAGAGGCGATCCTGATGAAAATGGAGAAAAAGATTGAAGGCCTTCGCACTCGATTTGGTGATTATGAAGAGCTCGGTGCCTCCATCATTCTGAGTAACGTTGACAACAATCGGGACTGGCGCAAGCCTGGGGTTGTAGTTCTTTCGTTGAATCCGAGAAACGGCTCTAGCTACTTTAGGATAAGTGGGATTGAGCCTTTCGGAGAAGCCGTCTCGTCGATCATGCTCAACGCGATGATTTGCTTGGTAAAGGAGGTGAAGCCTGCGTTCGCCTGCACGGACGTCAAAGCCGAAACTCCCGATAAGGGCCTTGTGGCCTATCAATTTGACCGGCGCCTGTATCAACACCGGGAATTCTTCGGTTGGATGGGCTTCGTGCCCGCGCAGATCACCCACGCGCAGATACGCGACGCGAATGCCGTCCACCCGATTGATGGCCTGGGAACGGTGATCGTCTCGGTGCCGGGCGTGTTTGATCCCACCGACGACGCACAGGTGGACAAGGTGCACCGCGTCGAAATGGATCTGGCCAGCTACGACCTGCTGCCGGTGACAGATCCGAATCTCAAGGGTTGAAGAGCACGCATATGATCATTGGCGCTCAGATAAATCTACGCACATCGGCTGTCTCCCGTACACCGGAAGAGGTGCTGATCAAGGCCGTAGATCTGACGGAAAGATTGGCCCGCCTGCACCCTTTGATGAAACGCTGGTATTCGTTGCCATCGCGAAGAAAGGAAAAGTGTATTGCCTTGGAAGATTCTGCTGCAATGCTGTACAGCATGGAGCGGGATGTCGAGAAGATGCGTAGGCAATTAGGGGGTTTTGAGGGATTTGGTGCCTCACTCTTGTTGGCCAACGTAGACAATGACCGTGACTGGCGTGAGCCTGGGTTGGTTGTGCTTAACGTGAGTCCCGGCGGTGGCTGGACCAGTTTGAGAATTAATGGGCTGGAACCCTTTGGAGAGGACATCTCCTCAATCATGCTTGGCGCGATGATCGAATCGGTCAAGGTCATCCAGCCTGATTTCGCATCTACCGATGTCAAGGGAAGATCGCCGGAAAGCGAATTGATCTGCTACCAGATGGACCGGCGCCTGTATCAACACCGTCAGTTCTTCGGCTGGATGGGGTTCGTTCCAGCTCAGGTTGACCACGCACAGCTCCCGGACGCGCATGCCGTCCACCCGATTGATGGCTTGGGTACGGTCATCGTCTCGGTTCCAGGCGTATTTGATCCCTGCGATGACGCGCAGGTAGAGCGAGTTCACCGCGTCGAAAGGGATCTGGCCAGCCGCGACCTTTTGCCGGTCACCGATCCTCACTTCAAGGGCTGAGCACGACCACGGCCAGCCTGACCGTCGCGCCAAGTACGAACCTTATGCTGGGGAATTCGCTTGATTATTAGTGTTCAAGTCAATCTGCGAACGACGCCCGTTGGCAGGTCCGCTGAGGAAGTGCTGCGATTGGCTGTGCTGGCGACGAAGGCCCTGGACCCACTCCATCCATCGCTCAAGAATTGGTTTGCGCTGCCGTCGAGCCGCAAGAGCAAGTATGTCCCTATCGGCGAGAGGGATGCGTTGATAAAGCAGATGGGGCGGGACATCGAGAGGGATCGTAGGAGTTTCGGCGACTTCGAGGGTCTTGGCGCTTCGCTCAGTTTGGCCAACGTGAACAACGACCGCGACTGGCGCAAGCCTGGTTTAGCCGTGCTCGGTATAGATCCCACAGCAGGTTTCAGCAAATTCCGTCTGGGAGAGCTTCAAGCTCTTGGAATGGAGGCGCCCGACCTCATGCTCAAGGCATTGGTCGAACTGGTGAAGATAGTAAGGCCCTAGTTCGCGTGCGTTGATGTGAAGTCCAGAACGCCCGAGAAGGGGCTTGTCTCATATCAAATAGACCGGCGCCTGTATCAACACCGGGAATTCTTTGGCTGGATGGGCTTCGTGCCCGCGCAGATCACCCACGCGCAGATTCGCGACGCGCATGCCGTCCACCCGATTGATGGCCTGGGTACGGTCATCGTCTCGGTTCCAGGCGTATTCGATCCCTGCGATGACGCGCAGGTAGAGCGAGTTCACCGCGTCGAAATGGATCTAGCCAGCCACCACCTGTTGCCGGTGACCGATCCTCACTCCAAGGGCTGAGCACAACCACGGCCAGTCCTGACCCTCGCGCGAAGCGTCGCCACCGCGCGCAGGGTGACGTAATCCGCACGTCCCCCATCTTGCCGCGCGGCACAACGTCGCTTGCGGCTTAACATTGCCAAGCCTTTGCGCCCCTAGGTTCTGGACGCCCGCAGACGCTGTGCAACAATGTCGCGAATCGTACGAATTGTTGCAGTGGCGCGTTTGCCCATTGGCACATCGTGCGTTGGCGTTTACACCTTCGCATGCCACCGGAAAAGGGTGGCCGGGACTGCAAAACCCGAGCTGACTTGTTGTATACGCTTGCCAGCCGGCGTCGCTTCGCGCGGCGCCGGCTGGCATTCCGTTCGCGTTCCATGGCGGGCGGTGCGTGGGGGTGTGCGCAAGCACATCCGCCCGAACGAAGTCAGCCGGGTTTTTGCAGCCACGTATCGCCCGCCGCTTTTCTGCGGCGGCTTCACTGTGTTCCTTGCATGGAGAATGCCCATGAAGACGTCTGATACTTCCTTCCCGCCCACCGGTCACGCGCCGGCCAATGCCGATGTGGCAGGCGAGCCCATCACCTTCGTCGCGCAGTTGCGTGGCATCGACAGCGGCGGCGCATCCGATGGCCGCCCCTGGCCAGAGCGGCAGCTGGCCCCGGGCCGGCGCATCGCGCTGGCCGATCTGGATTGTGCGCTGGTGGGGCTGCGCACCGTGCATGACATCCTGCTGGCGGCCGAGCGGGCGCGGCAGGATGGCGGGCCGGACCAGGATGTGGGCGAGCGCATCGTGGAGGGGCTGATGCAGGCCTGCCGGGCGCTGGCCATGTATGCCAGCCTGAACGTGCGGCCCTGCTGAAGGAACGCGGCGGGGCAGGGCGGCTGCCTTGCCCCGTTGCAGGCCCGGGCGACAGGCACAAAAAAACCCGGAGGACTGTCGTCTTCCAGGCTTCTTGGTGACCACCAAAGTGGTCGGGGAGACAGGATTCGAACCTGCGACCTCTACGTCCCGAACGTAGCGCTCTACCAGACTGAGCTACACCCCGAAGGGAGCCGCCTATTCTATCCATTCACCCCGATGGCGGCAAGGGGTAAATGGTGTTTCTTCACACTGCCGAAGCAATGGAACCCTTCGGGGAACAAAAAAGCCTGGAAGACTTCACCAGGCTTCAATGCGACCACCGAAGTGGTCGGGGAGACAGGATTCGAACCTGCGACCTCTACGTCCCGAACGTAGCGCTCTACCAGACTGAGCTACACCCCGAAGGAGCCGCCTAAGATACCGTGTGAAGGCCAAGGCGGCAAGGCTTTTTTACAGCTCAGCGACTGTTTTCTTTCTCAAGGCGGTTCCGCTCGCGCGATTCGAACCACATGCCGTTGAGGATGGCCACGGTGGAGGCCAGGCCAGTGCCGAGGATCCAGGCGAAATACCACATGTTCACACTCCTTCATTCGGGGGAGGCACCGACCGCAGGCCGGCGCATTACTCGGTAGGTGCCGACCGTTGGTCGGCGCATTACTCGGTGGGTGCCGACCGTTGGTCGGCGCATTACTCGGTGGGTGCCGACCGTTGGTCGGCACATAGGCAATCCATCAATACGCGTTCGGGTTGTCGCCCATCTCTTCAACCGTCGTCTTGCCCTTCAGCACGCGGTACACCCAGGTGGTGTAGGCGAGGATGATCGGCAGGAAGATGGCCGTGGCCAGCAGCATGATCCACAGCGTGAGGTGGCTGGACGAGCTGTCCCAGACGGTCAGGCTGGAGGTGGGCTGGCTGGAGGACGGCAGCAGGAAGGGGAAGATGGCGAAGCCGACGGTGAGGATGATGCCGGCGATGGAGGCGCCCGAAGCGATGAAGGCCAGGCCGCCGCGGCGTGCACGCAGCAGTACCGCACTGGCCAGCGCCCCCAGCAGGCCCAGCACCGGGAACACGATCGTGGCCGGCATGCTGCTGTAGTTGCGCAGCCAGCCACCGGCAGCGGTGCCGATCGCTGCGGTCTTCAGCAGCGGATTGGTCGGGCCATCGGTCACCACCTGCGAGGTGATCTGGTAGCCGGGCAGGCCGAAGGCCACCCAGACGCCCGCCACGGCAAACAGCACGAAGCTGATGAGCGCGGCGATGCTGCCGTAGCGTGCGGCACGTTCGGCCACCGGGCCGTCGGTCTTGATGACCAGCATGGCCGCACCGTGCGACACCAGCATGGCCACGCTGACGAGGCCGGCGATGAGCGCGAACGGCGTGAGCAGGCCGAAGAACGAACCGGTGTAGGTCACGCGCAGGGTGTCATCGAAGTGGAACGGCACGCCCAGCAGCACGTTGCCCACCGCCACGCCCGCAATCAGGCCCGGCAGCAGGCCACCCACGAACAGCACGCGGTCCCAGTTGTCGCGCCAGCGCTTGGACCGCATCTTGCTGCGGTACTTGAAGCCGACCGGCCGCAGGATCAGGCCGAACAGCATGGCAAACACCGCCAGGTAGAAGCCGGAGAAGCTGACCGCATACAGCGGCGGCCAGGCGGCGAAGATCGCGCCGCCGCCCAGCACCAGCCAGACCTGGTTGCCTTCCCAGACCGGGCCGACGGTGTTGATCACCAGCCGGCGTTCTTCATCGGTTTTCGCCACGAACGGCAGCAGGGTGCCAACGCCCAGGTCGAAGCCGTCCATCACCGCCCAGCCGATCAGCAGGATGCCGAGCAGCAGCCACCAGATCACGCGGAGCGTGGTGTAATCAAGTGCAATGAATTCCATCTGGATTCTCCTGCCTCAGGCCTGTCCGGCAGCGGCTGCAGTGGGGGAAACAGGCCGGATGTCAGCCTGCAGCGTCGGCAGGATGTCGTCCGGGCCGGTGCGGATCGCCTTCAGCATCAGCTTGATCTCGATGATCAGCAGCACCGTATAGAGCGCCGTGAACACCGCCAGCGTGGTCAGGATTTCATGCAGGGCCAGGCCCGATGCCGCGTAGAAGGTGGGCAGCACGCCATCCACCGCCCACGGCTGGCGGCCGTACTCGGCCACGAACCAGCCGCATTCGATCGCGATCCACGGCGCCGGCAGGCTCCACACGGCCAGCCTCAGGAACCAGCGTTTGTCCTGGAAGTTGTTGCGGCACGAGTAGTAGAACGCCAGGGCGAAGAAGGCGATGAGGTAGAAGCCCAGGCCCGCCATGATGCGGAAGGTCCAGAACAGCGGTGCCACGCGCGGCACGGTATCCATCGCCGCCTTGGAGATTTCCTCCGGGGTGGCGTTGAGGATGTCCTCGCGGTAGCGCTTGAGCAGCAGGCCGTGGCCCAGGTCCTGCCAGTGGCGGTCGAACATCTCGCGCGCCTGCAGGTCGGTCTTGTCCTTCTTGATCCGCTCCAGCGCGCCATAGGCGATCTGGCCACCGCGGATGCGGTGCTCGGCGCGTTCCACCAGTTCCAGGATGCCGGGAATCGGCTGGTCCAGCGAACGGGTGGCGATCAGGCCCATCAGGTACGGGATCTTGATCGCGTAGTCGTTCTGGTGGGTGGCCTGGTTGGGAATGCCGAAGGCGGTGAAGTCGGCCGGCGCACGCTCGGTTTCCCACATCGCTTCGATCGCGGCCAGCTTCATCTTCTGGTGCTCGCTGGCGGCGTAACCGCTCTCGTCACCCAGCACCACCACCGACAGCGAGGACAGCAGGCCGAAGGCTGCGGCCACCGCGAACGAACGGCGGGCCATGTCCTTGTGCTTGTTGCGCAGCAGGTACAGGGCGCTGATGGACATCACGAAGATGGCGCCGGTCACGTAGCCGGCGCTGACGGTGTGCACGAACTTGGCCTGTGCCACCGGATTGAGCAGCACGGCAGCGAAATCCACCACTTCCATGCGCATCGTGTCCGGGTTGAACACCGCACCGGTCGGGTTCTGCATCCAGCCGTTGGCGATCAGGATCCACACCGCCGACAGGTTGGTG
The DNA here is from genome assembly GCF_016624665.1 of Stenotrophomonas sp. S39. Lineage (NCBI taxonomy): Bacteria > Pseudomonadati > Pseudomonadota > Gammaproteobacteria > Lysobacterales > Lysobacteraceae > Stenotrophomonas > Stenotrophomonas sp. S39. Next base: position 16,107 of record NZ_JACVTT010000062.1, read on the forward strand.
CCCAGCGCCATCAGCCAGGTGACGGTGAGGTGCTTGACCGGGCTCAGGCGCTTCCAGCCAAAGAAGAACAGGCCGATGAAGGTCGCTTCCAGGAAGAACGCCATCAGGCCTTCGATGGCCAGCGGCGCACCGAAGATGTCACCCACGTAGTGGCTGTAGTACGACCAGTTCATGCCGAACTGGAATTCCATCACCAGGCCGGTGGCCACGCCGATGGCGAAGTTGATGCCGAACAGCGTGCCCCAGAACAGGGTCATCTGCCGCCAGACCTGCTTGCGGGTCATGACGTACACGCTCTCCATGATGGCCACCAGGAAGGACAGGCCAAGCGTGAGCGGTACGAATAGGAAGTGGTACATCGCGGTCAGAGCGAATTGCAGCCGCGACAGTTCTACGACTGTCTGATCAATCATGGCCTGGCTACCTCGTGGATAGTGCCGTTGCGGGTGGCGGGAAGGGTGGTCTACGGGTGAATGATGTGACCGACTACTTCAAACAGCCTTGATCCAGATCAATGTATGAATGGGAACCCAAGAGGATCGTATGCCATTCCCGTGACCACTGCGACCGCCGGCCGCAGGGGGACACTGTTGCCTGCGCCTACAATGCGGGGCATTCCCTGCCATCTGTGAAGACTTTGAGCGCTGCCAAACCCACTGCTGCCGAGCCACCTACCGCAGAAGAAGAATCGGCCCTGCAGCGGCGCGCCCGCACGGCGTGGCTGGCCGGCCTGGCCCATGCCGCACGTGGCCGGCAGCGCCTGGCCGCCCTATGCATCAGCCTCTCCGGCGCCCTGCTGGTCGGCCAGGCCGCCGCGATCGCCTGGCTGGTGCAGACCGTGCTGGTGGAGCGCGCGCCGTTGGCCAGCGGCCTGCCGGTCCTGGCCGCGCTGGCCGTCATCCTGGTGCTGCGCACGCTGCTGGGCAGCGCCACCCAGGCCGCCGCCGGTGATGTGGCCGATGCCGCCCGGCTGGCCCTGCGTGAGCGTGTGTTCGCGCGCCTGCTCGGCCACGGCCCGCTGTGGCTGCGGCAGCGCCGCACCGGTGAGCTGGGCGAGCTGATGCTGCACCACGGCGATGCCATCGAAAGCTATTACAGCGGCTTCCTGCCGGTGCGTACCGAAGTAGTGGTGGTGCCGCTGCTGATCCTGGCCGCGGTGGCCTGGGTCGACTGGGTGGTGGCGCTGATCCTGCTGTTCACCGCGCCGCTGGTGCCGTTCTTCATGATGCTGGTGGGCTGGGGCGCCGAAGCGGCCGGGCGCGCACAGCTGGGTGAACTGGCGCGGATGAGCGGCCACTTCGCCGATCGCATCAAGGGCCTGGGCCTGCTGCGCCTGTATGGGCGGGGCGAGGCGGAACTGGCTGGCATCGAAGCGGCGGCCGAGGGCGTGCGCGTGCGTACGATGAAGGTGCTGCGCATCGCGTTCCTGTCATCCACCGTGCTGGAATTCTTCGCCTCGGTGAGCGTGGCGATGGTCGCGCTCTACCTGGGCCTGAGCTACCTGGGCCTGATGTCGCTGCATGCAGCGGTGCCGACGCTGGGCGCGGGCCTGTTCTGCCTGCTGCTGGCCCCGGAGTTCTACGCGCCGCTGCGGCGGCTGGCCGCGCATTACCACGACCGCGCCAACGCGCTGGCCGCAGCGGCCGAGGTGGAGCGCCTGTTGCTTTCGCTGCCGGACGAGCCGGTGATGGCCGAGGTGCCGGTGGCACCGCTGGCGGTGGAGCCGGCCGAGGCGGCCTTGCCGCCGGTGCTGGCACAGGGGCTGGTGCTGCGCCCCTTGGGCGCCCCGCAGGATGTGCTGCAGGGCGTGGACCTGCGGCTGGAGCCCGGGCAGCGGCTGGCGCTTGTCGGCCCCAGCGGCTCGGGCAAGAGCACGCTGCTGGAAGCGCTGGCCGGGTGGCTGCCGCCGCGTGCGGGGCGGGTACAGCTGCGCCCTGGCGTGCAGGTGGCCTATGCCAGCCAGCGTCCCTATCTGTTCCATGGCTCGATTGCCGACAACCTGCGCCTGGCCGACCCCGCTGCCAGCGATGCACGCCTGCGCGCGGTGGCCGAGGCGGCGCAGGTGCTGCAGTTCGCCCAGCGCCTGCCCGATGGGCTGGACACCGTGATCGGTGAGCGCGGCTTCGGCCTGTCCGGCGGCGAAGCCCGGCGCATCGGCCTGGCCCGGCTGCTGCTGCGCGACCCGCAGGTGCTGCTGCTGGACGAGCCCACGGCCTTCCTCGACGCCGATACCGAAGCGGCGTTGCTGCGCAGCCTGGCCGCGTACGCGCGCGGCCGCAGCGTGGTGGTGGCCACCCACAGCCCGGTGGTGATCGCCTGGGCCGACCGTTGCCTGCTGCTGCCCGAAGGGCGCCTGGTCGACCCGGCCCAGGCGGTGCGCGCATGAGCCGTTCGCCCGATTCGCTGCGCGCGGTGTTCCTGCGCCACCGGCCGCGCCTGCTGCTGACGGTGCTGCTGCTGTGGATCACCATGCTGGCCGGCACCGCGCTGCTGGGCCTGTCCGGTGGTTTCCTCACCGCCGCCGCGTTGGCCGGTGCGGCAGGGCTGGCGCAGGGTTTCAACTTCTTCTCGCCTTCGGCCGGCATCCGCGGGCTGACCATGGCGCGCATCGTGTCGCGCTATTTCGAAAAGCTGGTCGGCCACGATGCCACCCTGCGCATCGCCCGCGACCTGCGCGTGTGGTTCTTCCGGCGCGCGCTGCCGCTGGCACCGGCGCGGCTGGGGGCCACGCGCACCGGTGAACTGCTGGCCCGCCTGCTGGGCGATATCGGCGAGGTCGATGGCCTGCTGGTGCGCGCCATCGGGCCGCTGGTGGCGCTGGGTGCGCTGTCGCTGGTGGCGGTGGGCGCGGCGGCGATGATCCTGCCTTCGGCCGCCGTGCTGCTGGCCGTGCTGGCGCTGCTGATCGGCTTCGGCGTGCCGTGGCTGGGCGTGCGCGGGCATGACCATGAAGAAGCCGATCGTGCCGCGCATCGCGCTGCGCTGCGGACGGCTGCATTCGAAGGGCTGGAGGGTGCGGGCGACCTGGCCGCGCTGCATGCCGATGCCGCGTGGCAGTTGAAGGTGCGCGTGGCGGCCAAGCAGCTGGCCTCGCGCGACCGGCGCCGGCGCTGGCGGCTGATCGCGGCGTCCACCCTGCATGGCCTGGTGGCCGGGCTGGGCCTGGTGGCGATGCTGGCGCTGGCCCTGCATGCGGCAGAACAGCAGCGCATTCCTGCGGAGATGGCCGCCGGGCTGGTGTTCCTGACCGTGGCGATGATCGAGTTGTGGGCGGGCATGGGCCTGGCGTGGCAGTCGCTGCAGTCCGGCCGTATCGCTGCGGACCGCCTGCAGTCCATCGTCGAGCAGGCGCCGGCGGTGGAAGATCCGTCGCTGCCGCAGGCGGTGCCGCAGGCCGCCACCGTGCAGTGGGAAGACGTGCATTTCCGCTGGCCGGGCGCGGCGCGGCCGGTGCTGTCGGGCCTGCAGTTATCCCTGGCACCCGGTGAGCGCATCGCCATCCGCGGCGACAGCGGCAGTGGCAAGACCACGCTGTCCAGCCTGCTGCTGCGCCTGTGGGATCCGCAGCAGGGGCGGTTGAGCTACGGCGGACACGATCTGCGCGGGTTCGCCAAGGCCGATTGGCATCGGCAGCTGGCGTGGTTGCCGCAGAACGCGCCGGTATTTGCCGGCACGGTGGCCGAGAACCTGCGGCTGGGTGACCCCGACGCCGGCGATGACGCCCTGTGGGCGGTGCTGCGCCGCGTGCGCCTTGGTGAGTGGGCCGAGCGCAATGGCGGTCTGGAGGCATGGGTGGGCGAGAACGGCGCGACGATGTCGGCCGGGCAGGCGCGGCGCCTGGCATTGGCGCGGGCGCTGCTGCGCAATGCGCCGATCCTGCTGCTGGACGAACCGACCGAAGGCCTGGATGTGGATACCGCGCGCGCGCTGTTGCAGGATCTGGCTGGCCTGCTGGAGGGGCGCAGCCTGTTGATGATCACCCACGACGACCTGCCCGACGGCGTGGTGGATGCGCAGTACCGGTTGCGTGATGGCGTGCTGGAGCGCGAAGCGTAATCGCCGCGGATTTACCTATGCTGTCCTCCCGAGGTAGCGCCGGGCCATGCCCGGCGGCCGTTTGCGTGATGGCGTGCCGGCCGGCACATCCACGCATGGCGTGGATCTACACCCCTCCGGGTGGTTACCGCGTGAATTCGCGCAGCATCACTGCGATCGATGCAACGTTCGCCACCACGCACAGCCAGAACACCCACTGGAATTCCGCCTTGCGGTGCTTGTGGCGGAACAGCGCCTGGCCCAGCAGCGCCCCCGGCCAGCCACCGGCGAACGCCAGCAGCTGCAGCGTGCGTTCGGGAACGCGCCACTGCCTGCGCTGTGCCGCGCGCTTGTCATGCCCGTACAGCCCGAACGACACCGCGCTGGCCAGCAGGCACCAGCCGCCCAGCCACAGCGGCAGCACCGCGCAGAGCGTCAGCGCGACCAGCGCGCCGAACGCGGCCAACGCCAGGTTGCGCCGCCAGGCCACTTACAGCGCGTCGAGGAAGCCGCGCACGGCCGGGCCGAAGCGGTCGAAGTCGACCAGGAAGGCGTCGTGGCCCTGCGGTGAATCCAGACCGATGAACTGCGCATCGGCGCCGCCGGCACGCAGGCCGTCGGCGACCTGTTGCTGCTGCTGCACCGGGAACAGGATGTCGGTGTTGGCGCCGATGGCCAGTGCCTTTTCGACACGGATCTGTGCCAGCCCCGCCAGCACGTCCCCATGGGCATACTCGGCCAGGTCGAACCAGTCCATCGAGCGGCTCAGGTACAGGTAACAGTTCGGATCGAAGAAGCGCACGAAGCGTCGTGCATGGCCTTCGAGGTAGCTTTCCACCTGGAACTCCAGCCCGAACGGGTCATCGTCGGTCTGGTCCGAATCCAGCCGCACGCGGCCGAAGCGGCCATCCCATTCCAGCGCGGAGCGATAGGTGATCACGCCCAGCTTGCGCGCCATGCGCATGCCCGATTCGGGGTAGTCGGTTTCGGTGTAGCGCCCACCGTTCCACTGTGGGTCCAGGCGGATGGCTTCGCGCTGCAGCGAGCGGATGGCAATGGAGAACGGTAGTGCCTGTGCGCTGCCGGAAATGTTGACGTGGCTGCGAGCGATACCCGGCTGCAGCATCAGCACGGCCAGCGCGGTCATGCCGCCCATCGAATTGCCGACCACACAGGCCAGTTGCTCGATGCCCAGGGCATGCACCACCTCGATGGCGGCGCGCGCACCGTCTTCCACCGACAGTTCCGGGAAATCGAGGCGATAGGGTTCGCCGGTGGCCGGGTTCTGCGACGCCGGGCCGGTGGAGCCCTTGCAGCTGCCCAGCGAATTGACGCAGACCACGAACCAGCGGTCGGTATCGATGGGCTTGCCGGCGCCAACCATTGCTTCCCACCAGCCCGGGGCCGGGTTGCCGGCGTTGGCGGCGGCGTGCGCGTCCGGCGACAGGCCGGTGACGATCAGGATCGCATTGCGACCGTCGGCAGCCAGGGTGCCCCAGGTTTCATAGGCCACGCGCGCGCCGTGCAGTGCGCCGCCGCGCTTGAACGGGAAGGGCGAGGGCAGGGCATGGAAGCGGGTGCCGGGCGGGATGAATTCGGTCATGTGGGCATTCTAGCGGGGCCGCCTGTGCAGCTGGCGACACGCTGGTTTCCATTGGGGCCGGTATCCACGCATGGCGTGGATCTACTGTAGAACCGAGCCCATGCTCGGCTGCAGGTCACGGGAACCGCAACTCGACCACGCCGTCATGCGGCAGCTTCACCCGCACCACGTCGCTCTGCAGGTCGCCTTCGCTGCGGTTGGCGCTGCCGCTGCGCGAAATGCGTGCCAGCACCTCCACTTCGGCGTGCGCCGACAAGGGGGCGGTCGGCATCGGGCTGTCATCGTCACCCAGCCCGACCGTGGCCGGGAAATCCGCCAGCGGCAGCTTGCGTGCGGCCACCGGCATCGGCGGGCCGCCGACGGCGCGGGCGAGCACGAAGACCTGGGTGGTCGCCGGCCAGTCGCCCTGCGCCAGCGATGCGGGCAGGTGTACGCGAACCTGCAGCAGCGCGGGTGCATCCGCGGCCGGTGCCTGTGGGGCCTGGCCCGCAGCCTCGCGGGCGATGGCGATCTGCGCCTGCAGGGCCTGCGCAGCACCGGGCTCCAGGCGCGGCAGCAGGCTGCTCCAGACATCGGCGGCCTCGGCGTTCTTTCCGCGCTGGCGCAGGGCGATGCCGAGCAGCCAGCTGGCGCGCTCCGCGTCCGGTGCCAGGCGACGCGCCTGTTGCAGCCAGTCCATCGCGGTGTCATCGAACTGCTTGCCGGCATCGGCCTGGGCGCGCGCCTGTGCGGCTTCCACCAGCACACCCGCATCATCCGGGGCGAGGGCCACGGCGCGGGCGAACGCCTCGGCGGCGGCTGCGGTGTTGCCCAGCTCACTCTGCGAACGGCCGAGCAGTGCCCAGCCATCGGCGCGCTGCGGATCGCGCTCAAGTGCCTGCTGCAGTGCGCTCACGCCATCACGCAGGGTGGCCACCGACGGTGCCGGCTGCATGCGTGCGGCGCGCGGGTCGCCCACCAGCAGGTACAGGCAGGCGCCAACCACGCCCAGTGCCAGCACGCCCAGCATGAAACCGCGACGGCCCTGCTGGCGCAGCGGCCACAGCACCAGTGCGGCCATCAGCGCAGCCACCAGGCCAGCCAACACCGGCAATGCGTTGCTCACCAGCCATCTCCTTCGTCGGTGTTGCCGGCCGGTGCAGGCTCCACGTGGCGGCCCCGGCGGCGGACGATGCCCAGCACCACCAGGCCGCCGGCACCCAGCAGCAGCAACGGGCCGCCCCACAGCAGCCAGGTACCCGGCTGCAGCGGCGGCTGGTACAGCACGAACTCGCCGTAACGGGCCACCAGGAACTGCTTGATCTGCGCGTCGTCGTGGCCCTGCTGCATCAGCTGCAGCACCTCGCGGCGCAGGTCCTGGGCGATCTGTGCGTTGGAATCGGCCAGCGACTGGTTCTGGCACTGCACGCAGCGCAGCTGCGCGGCCAGGTCGTGGAAGCGCGATTCTTCGGCAGCGTCGCGGAAGGCGAGGGGGCGCGGGTCGTGCAGCGGCTGCTGGGCCAGCGCCGGCAGCGCTGCGGCCATCAGCAGCGCAAGCAGCAGCCCGCGGCCGCGCTTATGGATTGCCGTGCAGGCCGGCATCGGCATTGCCCTGGGCCTTCTCGATCTTCTGCAGCGCCGGGATCAGCTTCTCATCCACCACCTGCTGGGTCATCGCGCCGCTGTACTTCCAGCGCACGATGCCACTGCCGTCGACCAGGAAGGTTTCCGGCGCGGCGGTCACGCCCCAGTCGATGGCGGTGCGGCCTTCAACATCGCTCAGCACGACCATGAACGGGTTGCCCAGCGTTTCCAGCCAGTGCAACGCGTCGGTCGGTTCATCCTTCCAGTTGTAGCCGATCACGCGCACGCGCTTGCTTTCGGCGAAGCGGGTCAGCACCGGGTGTTCCTCGCGGCAGGCCGCGCACCAGCTGCCCCACACGTTCAGCAGGTAGGGCGCGCCGCGCAGCTCTTCGCTGCGCACGGTCATGCTGGGGTCGTGCAGCACCGGCAGCGCAAAGGCCGGCGCCGGCTTGTCGATCAGCGCCGACGGCAGCACGTCGCGCTGCGGGTCGCCCGATTTCATCACCCCGTAGATCATCAGCCCCAGCAGGCCGAAGAAGAACAGCACGCCGATCACGATGGCTACCGGCGGCAGCGGGCGGGAAGGACGCGGGGCGGGGGACTCGGACATGGAAACTCCTACGGACGGCGGAAACGGCGGTCGGCGGCGGTGATGAATCCGCCCAGGGCCATCAGCAGCGCGCCCAGCCAGATCCAGCGCACGAACGGCTTGATGTGGACCCGTACCGCCCATGCATTGTTGCCCAGCGGCTCGCCCAATGCCACGTAGACATCACCGCTCAGGCGTGCATCGATGCCGGCTTCGGTCATCACCTGGCCGCCGCTGGCGTACTGGCGTTTTTCCGGGTGCAGCAGGGCCAGCTCGCGACCGTTGCGGAACACCCGCAGGTGGCCGCGGTCGGCGGTGAAGTTGGGGCCCTCGCGATGGTCCACGCCCTCGAAGCGCACTTCGTTGCGGCCGACCACCACCTGCTGGCCCGGCGCCAGCGCGACTTCGCGCTGCACGTTCAGCGCTTCCACCAGCAGCGCACCGGCCAGGAAGACCGCGATGCCGGCGTGGGCGACGATCATGCCGAGCATCTCGGCCGTGAAGCGGCCATTGCTGCGCAGGCGCTGCCAGACGAAGCGCGCGGTACCCAGCCCGACCCAGGCGGCAGCGGCCACGCCGAGGCCGGCCTTCCAGCCGTTCTGCGGTGCCTGCCACCAGGCCAGCGCCCCCAGCAGCACGGCCAGCCCCAGCCACGGCGCAAGCAGTGCGAATGCACGCGATGGCTGGTCGCGCTGCCACTTCACCAGCGGGCCGAACGGCAGCAGCAGCACCATCGGTGCCATCAGCAGCAGGAACAGGCTGCCGAAGTACGGCGGGCCGACCGAGATCTTGCCCAGCGACAGCGCGTCGGCCAGCAGCGGGTACAGCGTGCCCAGCAGCACCATCGCGCAAGCCGTGGCCAGCAGCAGGTTGTTGGCCAGCAGCAGGGTTTCGCGCGAGGTGGCGGTGAACCCACGGCGCGGATCACCGGCGTCCACGCTGAGGCCGCTGGCGCGCAGCACGTACAGCAGCAGGCTGCCGCCGACCAGCAGCGAGAGGAAGACGAGGATGAACAGGCCGCGCGAGGGATCGGCGGCGAACGAGTGCACGCTGGTCAGCACGCCCGAGCGCACCAGGAAGGTACCGAGCAGGGACAGCGCGAAGGCGGCGATGGCCAGCAGCAGGGTCCAGCTGCCGAACGTGCCGCGCTTTTCAGTGACGGCCTGCGAGTGGATCAGCGCGGCGCCGACCAGCCACGGCATGAAGCTGGCGTTCTCCACCGGGTCCCAGAACCACCAGCCGCCCCAGCCCAGCTCGTAGTACGCCCACCAGCTGCCCAGCGCGATGCCCAGGGTCAGGAAGCCCCAGGCCACGTTGGTCCACGGCCGCGTCCAGCGCAGCCAGCGCGCATCCACGCGGCCTTCCAGCAGGGCGGCCACGGCGAAGGCGAACGGCACCGCAAAGCCCACGTAGCCCAGGTACAGCATCGGCGGGTGGATGATCAGTCCCGGGTCCTGCAGCAGCGGGTTGAGGTCGCGGCCCTCCAGCGGCGCCGGATTCAGGCGCAGGAACGGGTTGGAGGTAAAGATGAGGAAGGCGAGGAAGCCGACGCTGACCACGCCCATCACCGCCAGCACGCGCGCCTGCACCGGGGCGGGCAGGTGCCGCGAGAACAACGCAACAGCACCGGTCCACAGCGCCAGCACCAGCGCCCACATCAGCAGCGAACCTTCGTGCGCGCCCCAGACCGCCGAGTAGCGGTAGATCATCGGCAGCAGCGAATTGGAGTTCTCGGCCACGTAGCGCACCGAGAAGTCCTGCTGCACGAAGGCGGCGGTCAGTACCGCGAACGCCCCAGCCACCAGCAGCAGCTGGGCGAAGGCGGCCGGGCGCGCCACCGCCATCCACGCCGCATTGCCGCGCTGCGCACCCACCAGCGGCAGGCCGGCCTGCAGCAGCGAGGCCAGCAACGCACACAGCAGCAGGATCTGGCCCAGCTCTGGCAGCACTCAGCGCACCTCGGTGGCCGGTACCGGCACGTCGTGCTTGCGATGGGCATCGCCCATCTTGTCGGCCACTTCCTTCGGCACGTACTTCTCATCGTGCTTGGCCAGCACTTCATCGGCCACGAACACGCCGTCCTGCAGGCGACCGCTGGCGACCACGGCGGTGCCCTCGGCAAACATGTCAGGCAGGATGCGCGAAGTGAGCACGGCCAGCTGGGCGTCGCCGTCGGTGACCTCGAAACGCGCATCGAGCGAACCGACCGGGCGGTTGAACGAGCCCTTCACCACCATGCCGCCGAGACGGAAGCGGGTCTGCGCATCGACGTCGCCACGCAGTACTTCCGACGGGGTGTAGAGGTAGGCGATGTTGCGTTCCAGTGCCATCGCCACCAGCGCGGTCGCCAGGCCGGAGGCGAGCAGGGCCAGCAGCACCCAGGCCAGGCGGCGGCGCTGTACCGGGGTCATCGTTCCAGCTCCGCCGACAGGGGCGGCGCGGCCTGCTGGGCGGTCTGCCGCGCCTGCTGCCGCTGCTGGCGCGACTGTGCCTGGCGGCGGGCGGCGCGCAGGCGCAGCCACGAGCCGATGGCATCGGCCAGCAACACCAGCACGAACACCGCATAGGCGCCGATCACGAAGGGCAGGTGGGTCATCGCCGGGTCTCCTCCACGCGCTGGCCGACCCAGGCCTTGCCAGCCTCGCGGTCGAGGTTGTCGGCGCGTGCCTTGGCCAGCACCGAGCCGGCGAACCAGAATTTGGTGCCGATCACCATCCACCACAGCGGCGCGATCATCGCGCTGCTGATGGCCGAGTCACCGAAGACGCTGATCGACTGGCGCTGGTGCAGGCCGCCCCACCAGTCCACCGAATAGCGGATGACCGGCAGCAGGCTGACGCCGACGATCGCCAGCAGGCCAGCCGCGCGCGCGGCGCTGCGGCGGTCCTCGATGGCGTGGTACAGGCCGATGACGCCCAGGTAGAGGAACAGCAGGACCAGTTCGCTGGTCATGCGCGGGTCCCAGTCCCACCAGGTGCCCCAGGTGCCCTTGCCCCAGATGCTGCCGGTGAGCAGGGTGATGAGGGTGAAGCCGGCGCCCATCGGTGCGCAGGCCATCGCCAGGATCTCGCAGATCTTGATGCGCCAGATCAGCGCGATGGCGGCATACAGCGCCATCAGCGCGAACACGAACAGGCTCATCCAGGCACTGGGCACGTGGATGTAGAGGATGCGGAAGCTGTCCAGCTGGCGTGCCTCCGGCGGCACCACCAGCAGTGCCTGCCACAGGCCCACCAGCAGCACCGGCAGCGCGGCGATGTAGAACACACGCGACCAGCGGGCAGCGAAACGATCGAACGTGGGCGGCGAACCGAGTTGATGGAACCAGCGGACGATCGGATTCATGCGTGACGGCTATCCAGCAAGGGTGGATTGGCTCTCTGCCCGTTCAACTCAGGGAAATACGGATGGCGGCAGCCGTCGCCAGCGGTGCCAGCAGCAACGCGACCACCAGTCCTGCGCCCAGCATCAGCAGCGCACCCACCGGATCCTGCCCGCGACTGGCCGCCGCCAGGCTGCCCGTACCAAACACCAGCACCGGTACGTACAGCGGCAACGACAGCAACGCCACGAGAATACCAGAGCGCCGGATGCCTACGGTCAGCGCGGCGACCACGCCACCGATCAGGCTCAGCACCGGTGTTCCCAGCAGCAACGATGCCAGCAACATCGGCAGTTGGTCATGTGGCAGATGCAGCATTTCCGCCAGCAGCGGGCTGACCACGATCAGCGGCAGCGCGGTGGTGGCCCAGTGCAGCAGCACGCGCACCAGCACCAGCCAGGCCAGCGGCACCGGTGCCAGCAGCCATTGTTCCAGCGATCCATCCTCGGCATCGGAACGGAACAGCGAATCCAACGCCAGCTGCCCGGCCAGCAGCACCGCCAGCCACAGCACCGCACCGGCGGTGGCGGCCAGCGGTTGCGGGTCACGGCCCTGTGCCAGGGCGAACAGCACCACCACCAGCAGGGCGAACAGCACCGGCTGCAGCGCATCGCCACGACGGCGCCACAGCAGGCGCAGGTCGCGCGAAAGCAGGGCGCGGGCGGTCTGCCACAGGCCCGGTTCGGTACCCGGGGCGATCATGCCGCAGCTCCCTGCGTGGTGGCGGGCGGCTGCCCGGGCGCACGCAGTTCCAGCAGGCGCGTGCGGACCGGCGGCGCAGCATAGGCGCCGTGGGTGGTGACCAGGGCGGCACCACCGCCGCGCAGATGGGCCGAAATCATCCGGTTGACCAGGTTGATGCCATCCAGATCGAGGTTGGCGTAGGGTTCGTCGAGCAGCCACAGCGGCGCCGGTGACAGCCAGATGCGGGCCAGCGCCAGGCGGCGTTTCTGGCCGGCCGACAAGTGCCGCACCAAGGTGTCCTCGTAGCCGGCCAGGCCGACGATGGCCAGCGCGCTGCCGGGCATCTGCTTGGCCCGGCGGCCATGCAGGCCACAGAGGAAATGCAGGTTCTCCAGCGTGTCCAGGTCCGGCTTCAGCGCCGGCAGGTGGCTGAGGTAGGCGACATAGCGGGCACGCTCGGCATTGCTGGCCTGCTTGCCGTCAATGCGGACCTGGCCGGCGCCCGGCCGGGCCAATCCCGCCAAAACGCGCAGCAAGGTCGTCTTGCCGGCGCCATTGCCGCCCTGCACCAGCAGCGCCTCGCCGGCGTCCACGTGGAAATCCAGCGGGCCGAACACGGGTTCGTCATTGCGGGAGAAGCTCAGGCCGCTGGCGGCCAGCAATGCTGGGGTGTTCAAGGGGCAGGGGTCTTCGTGCCGGAGTGCGGCGGCAATTGTAGCGATGAATGCCCGTGGTAGTGGCGGGGGGGGGGGGGGGCGGGGCCCCCCCCCCCGGGGGGGGGGGGGGGGGGGGGGTGGCCCCC
>NZ_JACVTT010000063.1:0-27416 GCF_016624665.1 Stenotrophomonas sp. S39
GTCGCCGGCATTGGCTGGCGACCGCTTCCCCCAAACCAAGGCGTGAATCCATGAACACCCATCAGAACAAGATTGCACTGGTCACCGGCGCCACCCGTGGCATCGGCCTGGAAACCGTGCGCCAGCTGGCCCAGGCCGGCGTGCACACGCTGCTGGCCGGCCGCAAGCGCGAGACCGCGGTGGAGCAGGCACTGCTGCTGCAGGGCGAAGGCCTGCCGGTGGAAGCCATCCAGCTGGACGTGATCGATGCTGCCAGCATCGCCGAAGCGGTTGAGCAGGTTCGCCAGCGCCACGGCCGCCTGGACATCCTGGTCAACAACGCCGGCATCATGATCGAGAACCCGGCGCAGGCGCCATCCGAGCAGTCGCTGGAGACTTGGCACCGCACCTTCGACACCAACGTCTACGCGCTGGTCGCGGTCACCCAGGCGTTCCTGCCGCTGGTCAAGCAGGCCAAGTCCGGCCGCATCGTCAACGTGTCCAGCATGCTTGGCTCGCAGACCCTGCATGCCGATCCGAACTCGGGCATCTACGATTTCAAGGTTCCCGCGTACAACGCGTCCAAGGCGGCCGTGAACAGCTGGACCCTGTCGCTGGCGTACGAGCTGCGCAACACGCCGATCAAGGTCAACACCGTGCATCCGGGCTACGTGAAGACCGACATGAACGGTGGCAACGGCGAGATCGAGATCAGCGAAGGCGCGCGCTCCAGCGTGGAAATGGCGCTGATCGGCGAAGCCGGTGCCAGCGGCAGCTTCACCTACCTGGGTGAGGTGCTGCCATGGTGATCCGCACGTTGGCGATGGCCATCTCCAGCCTGGTGCTGGCAGGGTGTGTCAGCGTCGGCCCCAACTACAAGGCCCCGGCGCAGGAGCCGGTGGTCCTGCAGGGCGCACAGCAGGCGGTGTTCAGCACCGCCTCGCCGGTGGCCAGCTGGTGGGCGCAGTTCGATGATCCGGTGTTGGAAGAGCTGGTGCACGGCGCATTGTCGGAGAACCTGGACCTGCGCGTGGCTGTGGCCCGCGTCAGCCAGGCCCGTGCGGTGTTCGTCGAAAGCCGCTTCGACCAGGCCCCGCATGTCACCGCTGGCGGCAGCTACGATCGCCGCAAGCAACCTGATCCGCAGCTGGGTGGGCAGCGGGTGTTCAGTGAAAGCTACCAGCTCGGCTTCGACGCCGGCTGGGAGCTGGATCTGTTCGGCCGCAAGCGCCGCGCTGCAGAAGCCGCACGCGCCGATCTCGGCGCCGAGCAGGCCAACCTGGCCGATGCCCAGGTGCTGGTCGCCGCCGAAGTCGCACGCAACTACTTCGAGCTGCGCGGCACGCAGAAGCGCATCGCGGTGGCCCAGCACACGCTGGAAAACCTGCGCGATACGCAGAAGCTGACCGAGGCGCGCTGGGAACTGGGCGCCGGCAGCGAACTGGATGTGCAGAGCAGCCGCGCCCGCCTGAAGGCGATCGAGGCCGACATCCCGCTGCTGGAAGTGTCCGAGGCACAGTCGCGCAACCGTCTGGCCGTGCTGCTGGGCCAGCGCCCGGAAGTGCTGACCGCGATGCTGGCACCGCAGGATGTGCCGGCCTTTGCCAAGGCACTGCCGCTGGGTGACACCCGCGAACTGCTGCGCCAGCGTGCCGACGTGCGCGTGGCCGAACGTCGCCTGGCCGCTGCCACCGCACGCGTGGGCGTGGCCACGGCCGATCTGTTCCCGCGGCTGTCGCTGTCCGGTTTCGTCGGCTTCCTCGGCGGCGATGCCAGCGGCCTGGTCAACGGCAACAACAAGGCCTGGTCGCTGACTCCCTCGCTGAGCTGGGCCGCGTTCGATTTCGGCACCGTGCGTGCACGCCTGCGTGCCAGCAAGGCCGAGGCCGAAGGCGTGGCCGCGCAGTACGAACAGGCCGTGCTGCTGGCGCTGGAAGACACCGAGAACGCGCTGACCCGCTACTCCAAGCAGCAGGCGCGGCTGGCCATCGTGGTCGAGCAGGCGCAGGCGGCACGGCGTGCCGAGTCGCTGGCGCAGATCCGCTTCCGCGAGGGCTCGGAGGACTTCCTGACCCTGCTGGATGCGCAGCGCACGCAGCTGGCCGCCGACGATGCACTGGCCGCGGCCGAGGCAGAGGTCAACGTGAGCGTGGTGGGCGTCTACAAGGCCTTGGGCGGCTGGGGGCAGTCGCCGCAGGCGCCGAGCGTGGCGCAGGCGCAGTAACCGCAGGACTGCAACAACGACGAGGGGACGGATGCGCAGGCATCCGTCCCCTTGTTGTGTGCGGCCGTCAGCGCTTCGGCCAGTCCAGCTCAACCACCAGCGGGAAGTGGTCCGACGGCAGCACGCCGCCGATGCGGCGGTCGTCGGTGGTGAAGCTGCGGGCATGGAAGCCGCGCACCAGCACCCAGTCCAGCTGCACGGTGGCCTTGCCGGTGAAATCGTGGAAGGTTTCGCGCGGGCCCTGCGGCGCCTTCACTTGGGTGCGGGTGTCCTGCAGTACGCGGGTGAAGGCCTTGTAGGTCTCGCTGCCGGGTTCGGTGTTGAAATCACCGGTCAGCACCACCGGCAGGTCGGCGGGCAGCGTATCCAGGCGCTTGGCGATCAGCTCGGCGCCCTTGATCCGGCGCGGCTCGTCCTCGTCGCGGTAGGGCAGGTGGGTGTCCATGAAGTAGAAGCGGCGGCCATCATCGAGGCGGCGGAACAGCGCCCAGGTGACCATGCGCGGGTACAGGTTGCCCCAGGTGATGCTGCCGGGCACGTCCGGGGTATCGGACAGCCAGAAGTTGCCGGATTCCTCGATGGCCAGCACCTTGCTGTCGTAGAACACGCCCATGTGCTCATCGCCCTCGCCACCGCGGCGGCCTTCGCCGAACCAGCGGTAGCCGGGCAGGTGGGCGGCCAGGTAGGTGGCCTGTTCCTGCACCAGTTCCTGGGTGCCGACCACGGCCGGGTGCGCATCGAGGATGACCTTGACCATCACATCGCGACGGTCGTCCCAGCGCTTGCCCGGTTCGGTATCGGCGGGGGTGCGCACGTTGAAGGACATCACCTTCAGCGGGGCGGGCGGTTGGGCTGCCCAGGCAGCGGCAGGCAGAGCAAGGGCCAGCAGCGCGCAAAGTGCGGGCCGGCGAAGACGCGACAACATCGTGGAATCCCTCCATTCCATGAAAACGGTTTCACGAAGCATGCCACGGAACGCAGGGCAGGGGGTGTGCCGGGATGGGTGGCTGAGACGAGGGCCGGGCGGACGCTGGGACCGCCCGGCAGACCGCAGGACGCGCGATCAGGGGTCGTACATCATCCCGTTCTCGTCGCGGTTGTAGTGATCCTGCTCGACGCGGGTGCCGTCGTCATAGATCGCATACAACGTGCAACGCTGGTGCACGCCGAAGCCGGCGTGGAAGGGAACACACTGCTCGTCCAGCCCGACGAGCTCGGCCGCCTGCACCGGTGCAGAGGGGGCCATCGCAGCCAGCGCCAGCACGGCGCCGAACGAACACGCAAGCATCTTCCTGTGCAGCATCGAACACACTCCTTATGTCAGGGATGTTGAACGCGCTTTCTGCAATCGCGCAGATGCGCCGGACCTGTGTATCACGGGGCGGGCAGGGCGGGTAGTCGCAGGGCAGCATGGATTGGGGCGGCACGATTTGACGCATCCGGACACGTCGGGAAAGATACGCCCCTGTTCCGGGCCAGCCATATCGCCACGCCCTCCCCCCAAGAGGAGTTCACGTGCTGAGATATTCGCGGCTGACGGTCGCCATTTCGTTGCTGGTCTGCGCCCACGCCCACGCCGAGCAGGCCCCGCCCGCGCCGCAGACGCTGGACAAGGTCATCGTAACGGCCTCGCGTACCGGCCAGGACGCCGCCACCGCGCCGCAGACGGTGGTGATCATCGGCAAGGAGCAGATCGAGCAGCAGCTGCGCCTCAGCAGCAATTCGTCCGATGTGCTGTCCAGCCTGCTGCCGTCGTACACGCCCAGCCGCGGCAAGATGAATGGCAGTGGCGAGACCCTGCGCGGGCGCACGCCGCTGATCCTGGTCGATGGCATCCCGCAGTCGAACCCGCTGCGCCCCACCGGCCGCGAGGCGCATACGATCGACTACGCGCTGGTCGAGCGCATCGAGGTGATCCAGGGCGCCAACGCCATGAACGGCCTGGGCGCTACCGGCGGCACCATCAACCTCATCACCCGGCGTCCGGAGCCGGGCGCGGTCAACCAGCACTTCGGCGTGCAGACGACGCTGCCGACCTCTGAAGTGCGCGGTGAAACCACTGGCTACCGCGCCGATTACCGCATCAGCGGCAGCAAGGGAAAGTGGGATTACCTCGTCGGCGCCGGCTATGAAGACCAGGGCCTGTGGGTGGATGGCGAGGGCACGCCGATCGGCGTGGACGTCACCCAGGGCGACCTGATGTCCACCCGTGCCTACGACCTGCACGCCAAGCTGGGCTACTGGATCGACGACAACCAGGAGCTGCAGTTCAGCAGCAACCGCTACCGCATCAAGTCCAAGGCCGAGTATGTGCCGGTTGCCGGCAACCGCGATCTGGGCGTTGCCACCACATCGGTGCGCGGCACACCGCCGGGTACGCCGGCCTGGAACGATGCCTGGACCACCGGCCTCAGCTACACCCATCACGACCTGGCCGGCATGGAGCTGAAGGCGATGGTGTTCAACCAGGAGTTCGAAGGCTTGTTCGGCGCGGACAACTCGTCCACCTTCCAGGACCCGCGCATCGCGCCGGTCGGGACGTTGTACGACCAGTCGCGCTCGACCGCCTCCAAGTGGGGCAGCAAGACCAGCCTGGGCCGCGATGACCTGCTCGATGGCGACCTGAAGATCACCGCCGGCGTGGACACGCTGCGCGACAGCGGCAAGCAGGACCTGTACGGCACCGGCCGCACCTACGTGCCCGATTCGCGCTACAGCAGCGTGGCCGGCTTCGTGCAGGCCGACTACAAACTGCTGCCGCAGCTGACCGTGCAGGGTGGCTGGCGCCGCGAAGAGGCCGACCTGCGCATCGACAGCTACACCACACTGTACCGCTACAACCGCGTGGCGGTGCAGGGCGGCAAGCTGAAGTTCCAGCAGAACCTGCGCAACATCGGCCTGGTGTACGCGCCGACCGAGCGCTTCAACACCTTCGCCAGCTATTCCGAAGGCTTCGGCATGCCCGACGTCGGCCGCGTGCTGCGCTCGATCAACACGCCGGGCACCAACGTGGAATCGCTGCGTTCGCTGCAGCCGCTGCTGACCCGCAACAGCGAGATCGGCGTGCGCTACCGCTCGCCGTCGTGGGAAGCCGAGGCCAGTGCATTCCAGTCACGCTCGGAGTACGGCACGCGCGTGATCGCGGTCGACGGCGCGTTCCAGCTCGCCCGCGAAAAGACCGCCATCGAGGGCCTCGATGCGAGCGTGCGCTATCGGTTGAATGATGCCCACCGGCTGGGCCTGTCCTATGCCTGGACCCGCGGGCGCTACGACAGCAATGCAGATGGCCGGCTCGACGCGCGCCTGGATGGCCTGAACATCGCACCGAACCGCGTCATCGCGACCTGGTCGGCGCAGTGGACGCCGGAGCTGTCGACCTTCCTGCAGGGGCAGTACGCCTTCAGCCGCAACTTCGACGAGGCCGCCAAGGAATTCAGCGGCTACGCGCTGTTCGACCTTGGCGTTGACTACCGGCTTGCCAAGGGCAAGGTGAACCTGGGCATCGCCAACCTGCTCGACCGCCAGTACATCACCTACTACTCGCAGAGCGCGCTGATCGAACCGGCGCGGTACTTCGCCGGGCGTGGGCGGACGGTGACGCTGGGGTACAGCCTGGATTTCTGAGGCGGGCCGTGCGGGCAGGATTATTTCTGCCCGCCATCATGCGCCTGCATGTCCTCGTGCAGGATGCGCCGCAGCTCGACAATCGCCGGCGTGGCTTCCTGCACGCTGTGCCCGGACACGATCACCTTTTCCGATACCGCATTGGGCAGGTGCGAGCTCCAGTAGGGCACCAGCCCGTCGTTGGTTTTTTCCAGTGGCCCGTCGGCGCTGGCGCGCGCGATGATGGAGTGGTAGCGCACCCGCGGTGACATCGGCAGATCGGCCACCGCCTTCACGAACGGATCGTCCTTGTCGAGGTTCTGGATGCTGTTCATCTGGTAACCGTGCTTGCCATCGTCGCGGTCGATGTGGCCTTCCTTGGCGACGTTGGCGGCGTCTTCCAGCACGGTCAGCGGCAGCCGCACCAGGCGGCCGATCCAGCGGCCCAGGCGCGTGCCGGCCACGTCGGTGCCACGGTGCGGGGTGGCGATGAACACCACCCGCGAGATCTCCGGTTCGGGCTGGAAGGTCAGCAGCGGCGGGCCCTTGGTGCGCAGCAGTTCGCGTTGCGCCGGGCTCAGCTGGGCCGTGGCCAGCAGCGTATCCACCAGGTGGTCGCCGGACGAAGACACCATCAGCCGCGAAATCACCCCGCCCATGCTGTGCCCGACCAGCACCATGTCATGCGAGGCCACGGCCTTGCCGCTGGGATCGTAGTGTTGCATCACGTCCTCGAGCGTGCGCCGGATCGCATCGTGGCTGAGCGCGATCGGCATGTTGGTCGGATAGTAGAACTGCCACACCTGGAAATCGCTGCGGATCTCGTCGTCGCGCATCAACTCGTTGGCCACGTTCACCCAGGCCTCGGGGCTGCTGGCCAGGCCGTGGATCATCAGCAGCACGCGGCGGTTGGGGTCGTAGGGCTGCATCATGAACAGATGCGGGCGGTCGATGCCGCC
Source organism: Stenotrophomonas sp. S39 (assembly GCF_016624665.1). Classification (NCBI taxonomy): domain Bacteria; kingdom Pseudomonadati; phylum Pseudomonadota; class Gammaproteobacteria; order Lysobacterales; family Lysobacteraceae; genus Stenotrophomonas; species Stenotrophomonas sp. S39. The sequence continues at coordinate 6,766 of NZ_JACVTT010000063.1, forward strand.
CTTGCCGCCGAACAGCGAGCGCAGCGATTGCCGGCTGAAGTTGGAGCGGGCCAGCCACAGCGCGTAGCCGGCGGTGAAGTTGGCCGCCAGCGGCACCTGCTCGCCATGCAGCTGCACCTGCGCGATCTGGTACGGATCGTGGATCTCCAGCTCCGGCTCGTCGTCGTGCAGCATCTCCCACAGGTTGGCGCCGGAAAAACGCAGCAGCACCGTCATCGAGGGCGAGGGCATCTCGCTCCAGCTGCGCTCGGGTGGCGCGGCGTCCTGGCCTGGGCGGTCGGCATGCGCCGCAGCGGCCAGGCCGGTCGTGGCCGGGTTGGCCATCACCGCCACCAGTTCGGCGCCGAAGCCATCGCGGCGATGCACGCTGCGCAGGGTGCCGGTGAAGGACATCGAGGCGGCCGCGACCAGCTCGATCGGCTCGCGCGTGTCCTGTGTGGTGCCTGTATCGGGCTGGGCCAGCACGAAGGTCCAGCGGCCCAGCCGCAAGCGGCCGCTGTCGTTGCCCACCTGGTGGCTGGAATAGGCATCGAACAGCATCACCGCAGCTTCCTGCACGGCCAGGTTGTAGTAGTCGCGCACCTGGGTCTGGCGGTCTTCGAAGCCGCGCTGGTTGGCCGTGCGTTCGGTGAAGAAGAGATACGCATAGGCCTGCCGCGCGACGTGCATCCACGCATCCAGCCGTGGCTGGAAACCGGGATCGGCCACCAGCATCGCCGGCGTCGTGCCGCGCCGGGCCTTCGGCATGGGCATCGCCATCGCCTGCTGCAGCCACAGTTCGGCCAGCGCCGAGCGCTTGTCCTCCTCGCGCACCACGATGCTCGCTTCCATCGCCTCGATGCAGGGGAGGCCGGGCTTGGCGCAGCTGGTCTCGTCCAGGCCCGCCACCCGCAGCGTCTCGATGGTCGCCGCGCTGAGCCTGCCGCTGGTGAGGATGTCGCCGCGCTTGAGGGCGATGTACTGGCCCGGGGTGACCGTGGCCACCTGCACCGAGGGGCCGAACTGGCGCAGCGTGGCGCAGCCGCTCAGCAGGAGCAGCGCGATGAAGACAAGGGTCGTGTGGCGGATGACGCCGAAGCCCGTGGTTGCCATGCGATCCTCCGGCGCGGTGGCGCCACTCTAGCGGGCGGGGCGTCAAGGCGGAAGATAGCGGGCGGGCGGTTTTGAGTGCGGAAGTGCCCCCAGCCGGGCGATTCAGGTATTTCCGTGTGACACTGGGGTGAACAGGATGAATGCAGGGCTGCGATGAGCTGGCTTGAAACCCGTGCTCCTCCTCCCTCCTGATGCTGTTGTGCGCCGCCATTGGCTATATGGAAAGCCGATGGCAGCCGGGCGGGGCGTTGCAGCTAACCATTCCGGAGTTGCTTGCGGGTCTGGTGACTAGCCGCCTATCGACGCGGGTCCAATCGAGCCATCGAATGTTAACCCTTCAGCCTTCCGGACACGGAGTACAGCGGTTCCAGCAGCCATTCATAAAGCTTGCGACGCTCCCCAATGATATCTGCCTCGAGCTGCATGCCAGGGCGAAGCGGCTCCATCTTCCCGTATGCCAGTACTCCCTGCTGATCCAAAGAGACTAGGACTCGATATAGGGGCTGCTTCGTGTCGCCGTCCTTTTGGTTCTCCGTCAATGCGCTGCGAGAGATGCGGACGACCGTTCCTTCGTGGGCTCCAAATTTCTGATGCGGATAGGCTTGGTAGCGCAGCAGAACCCGGTCGCCTGATTTAACGAAACCTATGGCTGAACTGGGCACCAGCAGCTGTGCTCGAAGCTCGGACCCCTTGGGAAGCAGGCTGAGAATGGGTTGCCCGGGCTGCACCGCTTGGCCAGCCTCAACGAGTCGATTTGCCACCAGCCCAGTTACCGGCGCTCGAAGGAGCAGCTCTCCGTCGGCCTCCATCCGAATGAATTCCTGATTCAACGCGGCTAGGTCACGCTCTGACACTGCCTTGGCGGATAGCCTTTGATGGGGAATCTCTGCAAGCCGCTGCTCCAGTTCGGCCAGGTTTCGCCGAATCGAGGTTGCTTGGCGTTGAAGGGCTTGTTGCGCATTGACCGCCTCAAGCATCGATTGCTCTTGCTGGTTGATCTGAATCAGGCTTACGTAGCGCTCATCCTCGACGCTCCGATAGCGGGTGAGGGTCTCGCGCGCGATTCTCACCTGCTCGCCGCGGGTACGGATCTCCGCGTCGATCTGCGAAAGCTCACGCAACATTGCAGAGCGCTGGGTCTTGGCGCCATCCTGTTGAGCTGCCAGCTGTCTATCATGAAATTCGCTCATTGCACCCACACTGGCTATGCGGGAGCGTTGTGCGTCGAGCAATGTTGATACGGCGTCCTGGCCCGAGGACGTTACCCGAGGCACGTTGATCGTCAGCAGCCCATCCTGGCGTTGCACATGATCCCCCTCTTCGACGTCCAGTCTCGCAACCACTCCAGCAGATGGAGCGACGACCGTGGAAAGCCCGAGATCGGGCACAAGCTCACCAGGAACCCGCGATCTGCGCGAGTACTCGCCGATCCAGAAGAAGCTGATTATGCCTACGGCAGCTATAGCTGCGAATAGCGCCAGAAGCCAGAACCGGAGTGGCTGTACGAGGGATATTCCGCCCAGCCAGCTCCGCCGCTGGGCATCAAGGGCCTCCTTGCGGAAGAGGCCGCTCATGCAGTGAGCTCCGCTGCGTCACCTCGCTCCGGCGCCAGGGGGCTGGACGTGTTCTGGGTTAGTATCTGCGCCACCGCTCCCGCCTGTATGATCAGCACGCGGTCGGCGCTGGCGATGGTTTCCGGCCGATGGGCGATGATCACCCGAGTCAGTTCAAGGCGTTTTACTGCCTCATTAACCAGTCTTTCGCGCTCAACATCAAGGTGGCTGGTTGCCTCGTCCAGGAAGAGCAATTGAGGTTTGCGATACAAGGCGCGAGCGAGGATCACCCTTTGTTTCTGGCCTCCAGAGAGAGTCGTTCCCATGTCGCCGATCAGGCTGTTGTAGCCCATGGGCATGGCCGCGATGTCGTCATGCACAGCAGCCAACTGCGCCGCCTCAAGCACTTTTGCTTCATCAACGTGATCATCTTCGAAGGCAATGTTGTCGCTGACACTTCCTGCGAAAAGCTGGTCATCCTGCATCACCGCTCCGATCATGCGGCGGTAATCGCTTATGCTGGTCCTTGATAGGGGCACGCCGCCAATGCGGACCTGACCCTCGGTCGGCTGTAGGAGCCCAAGGAGTATCTTGACCAGCGTAGTCTTTCCGCAACCCGAAGGGCCAATGATTGCGACCGACTCACCGGCGTCCACCACAAAGCTGCAGTTCCTCAGCACCCATGGCTCCCCAGGGGCGTAGCGGAAGCCAAGTCCCTCGACCTCAATGCGGAGTCCGTCTGGCAACAGGCCGTTGCCGTTGGAAGTGTCGTGCTCTGGCTCGGTGAGAACAATGTCGGAAAGTCGCTCGCTGTGAAGGTGAAGCATGCGGAACTCCACCCATGTGTCGATCAACGCTGCGACGCGCTGCGAGAACTGGTCCTTGTAGGCGAGGTAAGCAATGAGCATGCCGACGGAGAACACGTTTTCCATGGCCAGTAGTGCCCCGAGCCAGATCACTGCAATGCGTTCCAGGCCAAACAGCAATTGATTGGCGCCATTGAAGCTCAGCCCAAACTTTGCGGGCCAAACGTCTTGATTGACGGTCTCGTTCATGAGGTTGAAGTAGCCCGCTTGGCGAACTGATTCGCGGCCAGCGACTTTTACCGACTGCACTCCCCGAATCGACTCTAGAAGATGGCTCTCCTGTCGTGCCCCGGCGATCAGTTGCTTTTCCGTGCCTCGCCGCAGGGGAGGGAATGCACAGGCACGTGCAATTGCATAGAGAACAACCGCGAGCAGCGTGACCAGCGCTAGCTTGAAGCTGTACAGCAGCATCATTCCCAAGGTCACGACTGCCATGAGGCCGTCGATGAGTGCCTCTACGAAGCTGGTTGTCAGTGTTCTCTGAATGACTTGGATGCTTCCCATCCGTGACGTGATATCACCCAGATGGCGCTTCTCGAAATAGTCCAAGGGCAGACGTTGGAGGTGGCGGAAGACGTTGCCATTCCATTGCAGGTCGAGTCGATTTGATAGATAGATGACCGCCCTGCCTCGAATCTGCCCAATACATACCTGCAGCAGAAGTGCCAGAGCGAATCCTGTACCCAGCACGCTCAGCAAGTCTCTGTCGTAGGCGACGAGCACTTGATCTACGGTCCATTGCATGAAGAACGGTGCTATCAGGACGAATACCTGAAGTGCACCGGACAATAGCACCAGTAGGCCAAGAGCTCGCCAAAGCCCCTCTACCTTTCCTGTCAGCTGTGCGAGCGAGACTGGCGGCGGGCGAGGTGTTACCTGGAACTTGGCAGTTGGATGCAACTCCAGAGCAATCCCGGTGAAGTGGCGTGAGACCTCCTGCAGGGAAAGCTTACGCTTGCCATAGGCTGGATCCAGAACGGTGATGCCGTTGCGGTGAACTTTGCTGATTACAACAAAGTGGTTGAGATCCCAGTGAGCGATGCAGGGCAAATGCAGCTGGTCCAAATGCTCCATTTCCAGGCGCAGGGGGCGGCAGCGAAACCCGAGCGCGCCCCCAACTTCAATAATCTGAGTGAGGGTGGCGCCTTTAAGTGAGAGGTAATGACGGCGACGGAGTTCTCGCAGTCCAATTTTGTTGCCATGATGTGATGCAACCATGGTCAAGCATGCAAGGCCGCATTCCGTTGCCTCGGACTGAATTACAACGTCAATGAGCTAGGTCCTCAGAAAGCGCGATGTTGGGATGGGTAAAGACGGCAGGAGAGCGTTGTCCGAAATTAGCTGGAAAATTCGCCATGCAAGTGCAAACATTGGACCAGGGGCTTCTGTGCAATTTCTCTAAGTTTCAATCAATTGCTGCCGTCAAAGTGGTGAACCAAGGGTGGATTTAAGAAAATCACGAATTGTCGGATAGAAAATCACCCAGTGCAGCATGGAGAAATTGACGAGGCCGTGAATAATTGATCGCTGTGCTGAGTTTAGATTGAAAAATTGCGTTCCAGCGCAGAGGAATACCGAGAGGAGAAAGGCTGGCACTATTGCGTCGACGTGAACTGCAGCGAATAGCGCGCTTACCCCGATGGTGGCAGCCAGCTTCCCAAAGTAGTAGGAGGCTCCATCAAGAAGGAGGTGTCTTACAACTTTCTCCTCAAATAGTGGAGCTACTATGCAGCTTGTCACCAGGCCCAATGCGTAGAATCTCAGGGGTATTTCTGTCAAGGGTGTGAAGTTGGTTTCATATCTCCCGGGGAAGCCAATGAAAAGTACCCAGATTGCTCCAAGTAGTAATCCAGTAGCTATCAAGCCGGCCCCCAGGCGAAGCGACCATTTTCTGCGCGGTTCATTGGGAAATAACCAGGCGCAAGCAAAAAATGCGAGAATTTCGGTGATCGCCTTTGATCCGAAAACGTCGAATGAGTTCAGAATTCCTTGCGCTGCACCAACGCTTACTATTGCGATGGCTGCTACAAATATTCTGTTATCTGCGATGGGGCGGGGCTTCCAGTGCGCTATCTTGTTGATCAAAAATGTTGTTCTCGTGGTCCAGGCCCCGACTCAAGTCGGGGCCTGAGTTGCTGCATTACTTCATCATGATGTGCTTCCAGACCATGCCCGCAGCGCCGATTCCACTGAAGGGCGCGGCTCGGCCATAGCGGTACGCCATTTCTCCGATTTGCCCAAAGTTCCCACGTACGTGAGTGCCGCTGCTCTGGCCAATCTGGAATTGAAGGCCGCCCGAGCCACCCGAAATCTCCGCAACTTCAAATTCATTTAGTTCGCGCATATTGAATCCTTGTTTTCCCGTTATTGGGATTGTCATCCTTTCGATCCGCCTCTGGGTCTGTCAAGCGTGTTGTGAGATTTCGTTTTTCGCAACGCCGCCGGCGAGACGTGCAATTTTCCGCAAATGGTCTGAAATCCCCGCATCGATGGCTTCAGAACATGAAGCGAGTTCCAATTCTGCGATGTTTGATGGGATTCGAGATGCAGCGAATTTAGTACTGAATCCTCGTTTGGACGGCTGGGTGGATGTGGTCGAAGGCGACACCTAATTGTTCTGCAGCCTAATTAGCAGGAGCGCCTTGGGTCAGAATTGATTTCGGAGATCATGTGTTTCAGTGAGGTTCTCCGGTCGATTGGGGGCAAAGACGTCACTTTCCAGCTGAGCTATGCCGTGGTGTACAAAGGCGGCATCTGTTGCTGGATCTTCCCAGCTAACGAAGAGCAGACGCCCCGCGGGGCATGAAGGCGTAGGGTGCGTGAGAGCGACCGAAGCTGGTGCAATGTTCGTGGGTACTGACCAGATGGAGGCGGGCAATCGATTGAGAAATTGGTCCGGCTACAGGTCAATCGATAGCAGCCTCTCCTTGCAGGCGATGCGGTACTTCAAGCGCCTGCTGCGTGCACGGTTCGGGGTGAGGAGAAGTACAGGCCGCCGTCGTCGGTGATCTTCCCCGGCTTGTCACACGGCTCGACGCGCCTGATGGCTGCCTCGGTCAGTGGCATCGGGGGGGCTCAGTCGGTGCTGGCCGACCGTTTCGGGGTGGACTATGCCGCCTTCCGACGCGGGGTGCGGCGCTGGCTGTAGGGCAGGGCGCAGGCAACAAAAAAGCCGGACCCCAATCGACGGGAGTGTCCGGCTCTTCGTGCCCCGAAGGGCGGTACAGATGGTGGAGGTGGGCGGAATTGAACCGCCGTCCGAAGGCACTCCATCCCCAGCACTACATGCTTAGCTCACCGTTGAATCTCATCCCCGAGCAGCACGGTGTGCAAAGCGCACCCGGGAACCAGCCTGTTTTGTTCTAGTGCCGGACTGACAGGCAGCCGCCCAGCGCGATTCCATGATAATGACTCTACGCTGCGAGCATGGACACAAGCAGTTTCGAGGCTCCGCCTAAGTCGGCAGAAGGTCACGCACCGCAGTTTTTAGGCTGCGAGAGCGACCGGAGCGTAGTTGTCGTCGTTGGCAACTAGAGTTTTGCAGCTGGATTTACGAGGACAGCTACCCCCTCGGCATGCGCCAGGCGACTTCACAACCCCCGTCGAAACCAATGCACCCCCGGTTTCTTCAAGTTCTGCAAGGTACTAGGCCAAGTGCGTGTTGCCACGTACCGGGCCTGCCCAACGGTTGCAATGCTACGGCAAAACAGCTGAACAGTCACCTTGGCAATCCGCAACAAGTTGTAGAGCCGTTGTCATAGCGGATTGCTAACTTCATTGGCACGATTTTGCGACACACTGGCCACCAACATCCGAGCCAGGACAGACACGGAGACCCAGGGTGAGCGACACCATCCAACAACGCAGCCTGCGACAGCTGGTCGGGCCGGTAGGCGCCGACTACCGCCGACGCGCGTTGCCGCCCGGCTGGGTATGGGTGGTACTGGCCGCGATCGTCACTGCGGCCTGCCTGACCGCGCTGCCGGCGACGGCGGCGGTGTTCCTGGTGGCCAGTGCGGTGGTGGTGTACTGGCCGCGTCGCGACCAGGCTCTGGTGCCGGGCTGGCGCATGCTGGCCCTGGCCGTGCTGGCGGTGATGGTGTGGGGCCCGGATGTCATCGCGCTGTGGTTCGAGCACGGTGCGGCGGTGGCCCTGCTGACCCTGGCCTCGTTGAGCATCCTGACCCATGTCCGCCGCAGCTGGGCGCTGTCGCAGCAGCTGCAGCACCGGGCCGATGCGCTGGATGACCAGCAGCTGCTGGCCCTGTTGCCGGATGATGCGGCCCAGATGGCAAAGCAGTGGCGGGCCGGCGATGACCGGCATGCGCCGGAGCTGGCGGTGGTGATGCACCTGGCGGTGATGCATGCGGCACTGGCACCGCGGATGCGCGGGCAGGGCATGCTGGCCGGCTGATCGCCCGCCTTCCTGTAGAGCCGAGCCCATGCTCGGCTGCCCCGCGACCTGTAGAGCCGAGCCCATGCTCGGCTGCCCCGGACCTGTAGAGCCGAGCCCATGCTCGGCTGTTTTTGATCTGCGCAGTCGAGCAAGCTCGACTCTACATACAGCTGTTACGCGTCGCGGTTTCCGCGACGCATCACGCGCTGCTTCTCGATCGCCCAGTCGCGGTCCTTGGCGGCATCGCGCTTGTCGTGGGTCTGCTTGCCCTTGGCCAGCGCCACTTCGAGCTTGATCTTGTTCTTGCTCCAGTACATGGCGGTAGGCACGATCGTGTAGCCATCGCGCTCGACCTTGCCGACCAGCTTGTCGATCTCGTTCCGGTGCAGCAGCAGCTTGCGCTCGCGCCGGTCGTTGGCCACCACGTGGGTGGAGGCCTGGATCAACGGGGTGATCTGCGCGCCGATCAGGAAGATCTCGCCCTGCTTCACGTAGGCGTAGGCGTCGATGATGTTGCCGCGCCCGGCGCGGATCGACTTCACCTCCCAGCCCTGCAGGGCCAGGCCTGCCTCGAAGCGCTCCTCGATGTGGTACTCGTGGCGGGCACGCTTGTTCAACGCGATGGTTTTGTTGGCCGTCGCGTTCTTTGCTTTATCCTTGCCGCTGTTCTTGCTCATTTCCGTATTGTCTCCGATTCGGGCCCGCCCGGTCGATTGCCGAAACGCGCCGTCTTTATGCCTACTATCCGCCGCAGCGCCCTGGTCGAACACTCGGCCGCGCGCATGTTCGACCTGGTCAACGATGTCCAAGCCTACCCGCGCCGCTTCCGCTGGTGCTCGGACGCCCGCATCCTGGAACAGGGCGAGGACCGCCTGGTCGCCCGCTTGGATCTGGGCCTGGGCTCGTTCAGCACCTGGTTCCAGACCGAAAACACCCTGCAGCGCCCGCACAGCATCGATATGCAGCTGCGCGACGGTCCGTTCAAGCAGCTGCATGGCCGCTGGGAGTTCCATGCGCTGGCCGAGGATGCCTGCAAGGTCACCCTGACCCTGGAGTTCGAGCCGAAATCGCGCCTGCTCGCACCGGCGCTGGCGATCGGTTTCCAGGGCCTGGCCGACCGCATGGTCAACGACTTCGTCCGCGTTGCCGACGAGGGCTGAGCGATGATCGAGGTCGAGGTGGTACTGGCCTGGCCGCAACAGGTGCAGTCACGCCGGTTGCAGCTGCCGGAAGGTGCGACCGTGGCCGAAGCCGTTGCCGCAGCCGCCCTCGAGGGCAGTGCCGGGTGTCCGGCCGCCGCCGTGCATGGCGTGCTGGCACGCCCGCAGCAGGCGCTGCTGGACGGTGATCGGGTGGAACTGCTGCGGCCGCTGCAGGCCGATCCCAAGGAAAACCGCCGGCGTCGCGCGCGCGGCGATTGATTCCAGGGTCCCGCCCCGCAGGGCGGGCGGTGGGCTCAGCGACCCTTCTTCTTGTCCTTGGCCAGGTTGCGGCCGAACTGGCGGACCGTCTGCTGGGCCAGGGCCTTGTCGTTGGCCGGGAAGTAGTCGCCATCCCAACGGGTAACGGCGTCATTCTCGAAGTACACGGTGAAGTTCTTCACTTCGGTACGGCCGAGACGGTTCACACGCTGGCTGGAGGTGTAATCCCAGCGCTGGGCGTGGAAGGGGTCCGGCACGGACGGGGTGCCCAGCAGCGCATTCACCTGCTGCTTGCTCTGCCCGACCTGCAGCTTGGAGACGGCATCTTCCCGGATCAGGTTGCCCTGATAGATGGGTTGCTTGTAGATGATGCCGCACCCGGTGGTGGACAGGGCGACGGCGGCGACCAACAGAAGATTGCGCATCGGTACTGGCGGTTGGGGAAATCAAACCGATGATACACTCCCGGCGTGCCACCGCGACCCAATCCGAGGCAGCTGGCGCTAAATCGCCAATGAACGGAGACCTATGGAAACCCACGACCTGCGTAAAGTCGGCCTGAAGGTGACCCATCCGCGGATGCGGATCCTGGCGCTGCTCGAGCAGCGCAACGCCCAGCACCACATGACCGCCGAAGACATCTACCGCCAGCTGCTGGAGCACGGCGATGAAATCGGCCTGGCCACGGTGTACCGGGTGCTGACCCAGTTCGAGGCCGCCGGCCTGGTGCTGAAGCACAACTTCGAAGGCGGCCAGGCCGTCTACGAACTGGATCGCGGCGGCCACCACGACCACATGGTCGATGTGGACAGCGGCAAGATCATCGAGTTCGAAAGCCACGAAATCGAGGAGCTGCAGCGCAAGATCGCCGCAGACCACGGCTACGAGCTGGAAGAGCATTCGCTGGTGCTGTACGTGCGCAAGAAGCGCAAGTAAGGCGCTGGCGCCAGCAGTGGATACGCGAAGACCCCGGGCATGCCCGGGGTTTTTCGTTGTTGGGGCCTGGTGCTGGGGTCAGAGCCCTTTGCTGGCGCAAAGGGATCCGACCCCGGTCGACCCATGGGGTCAGATCCCTTTTCCGGCGGAAAAGGGCTCTGACCCCTGATCTCCGGGTCACCTGTGAACTAGACTGCGGATGGATAATCATCTGTGAACTGGATTCACTGGCATGGCGCGACCTGACATCAACCGATCCGGCGAACTGGAAGTGTTCGTACGGGTGATCGAGACCGGCGGCTTTTCCGCCGCCGCGCGCTCGCTGGACATGACGCCTTCGGCGGTCAGCAAGCTGGTGGCGCGGCTGGAGCAGCGGCTGGGCACGCGCCTGCTGCAGCGTTCCACCCGGCAGCTGCAACTGACCCCGGAAGGCTGCGCGTTCTACGAACGCGGGCTGCGGGTGCTGGCTGACCTGGAGGAGGCCGAGCGCTGTGCCAGTGCCCATGCCGAGCCGCGTGGGCGGCTGCGGGTCAATTCCAACGTGCCCTTCGGCCAGCACTTCCTGCTGCCGCTGCTGCCACGGTTCCTGCAGCGCAATCCCCAGGTGGGCGTGGACCTGACGCTGAACGACGAGGTGATCGACCTGCTGGAGCAGCGCACCGATGTCGCCGTGCGTGCAGGGCCGCTGAAGAGTTCCAGCCTGGTGGCCCGGCGACTGGGCTCGACCCGGATGATGATCGTGGCGGCGCCGTCCTATGCGCAGCGGCAGGGGCTGCCGCGCACGGCGGAGGAGCTGCTGGCGCACAACCGGCTGGACATCGGCCATGCGCGGGCGATGCAGGGCTGGCCGGTGCTGCAGGACGGCCGCGAGCGCATGGTGCTGCCCAACGGCAATGCCCGCGCCAGCAATGGTGACGCGCTACGCCAGCTGGTGCTGGGTGGGCTGGGCATGGCGCGGCTGGCCGCGTTCCAGGTGCAGGCCGACATAGCCGGTGGGCGCCTGCTGCCGGTGCTGGAAGATGCCAATCCGGGTGACCTGGAAGAGGTACACGCGGTGTTCCTGGGGCAGGGCGGTTACCTGCCGCTGCGGGTGCGCGCGTTCCTCGACTTCCTGGTGGAGCACGTGGATCTGGCGCGGCCGTTGGGCTGAGACCGCCGGCGGACGGAAGCCGAGCATGGGCTCGGCTCTACACGTCGGTTTCGTTCGGGATGTTCCTGTAGAGCCGAGCCCATGCTCGGCTCGGCCTGCATTACACCTGCAGCAGCTTGCGGGCGGCCGCGCGCGCTTCCTTGCTCACTTCCACGCCACCCAGCATGCGCGCGAGCTCTTCCTCGCGTGCCTTGGTATCCAGCTTCTCCACTGCGCTCTGGGTCATGCCTTCCACCGGGGCCTTGCTGACCCGGTAATGGGCGTGGCCCTTGGAGGCGACCTGCGGCAGGTGGGTGACGCACAGCACCTGGCGCTTCTCGCCCAACGCGCGCAGCTTCTGGCCGACGATGTCGGCCACCGCGCCGCCGATGCCTGAATCGACTTCGTCGAACACCATGGTCGGTACCGCATCGAGGTCCAGCGCAGCCACTTCGATGGCCAGCGAGATGCGCGACAGTTCGCCGCCGGAGGCGACCTTGCGCAGCGCACGCGGTGGCTGGCCGGCATTGGCTGCGACCAGGAACTCCACGCGCTCGGCACCCTGCGGGTCGGGCTTGCCGCTGTCCTGCGGTTCCAGCTCGATCAGGAACTGGCCGCCGCCCATGCCCAGCTCGGCGATGATGCCGGTGGTGGTGGCCGATAGTTCGGCCGCAGCCTGGCGACGGCTGCTGCTGAGCACTTCGGCCTGCACGCGCCACGCGGCGGCGGCCTTGTCGATCTCACCGGCCAGGCGCTGCAGGCGCTCGTCGGCGCCGCGCAGCTGCTCCACTTCGGCATGCATGCGCTCGCGCTGCGCGCCCAGTTCGTCCATCGGCACGCGGTGCTTGCGGGCCAGGTCGTGCAGGCGGCCGAGGCGGCGCTCGTTCTCCTCGAACTGCTCCGGGTCGGCATCGAGATCGTCGTGCACCCGGTCCAGCAGCGACAGGGCTTCGTGCAGCTGGATCGAGGCGTTCTCGATCAAGCCGTCCACCTCGCCCAGGCGCGGGTCGTGCTCGATCAGGCGTGACAGCTCGTGGCGCACCTGCTGCAGCAGGTCCAGCGCCGAGCTGCCGTCGTCACCGTTGAGCTGGTTGCTGGCCGCCTGGCAGGCGCTCAGCAGGGCGCTGGCGTGGGCCTGGCGACGGTGGCTGGCGCCCAGAGCGGCAATCGATTCGGGTTCCAGGTCCTCGCGGTCGAGCTCGCGCAGCTGGTGCTCGAGGAAGCCGATGCGGTCGGAAACGTCGCCCTGTTGCGACAGCGCCAGCGATTCATCGACCAGTGCCTGCCACGCGGCGGCGGCGCGGCGCACCTGGCGGCGCTCGGCCTCGTTGCGGGCATAGGCATCGAGCAGGGCCAGCTGCGACGGGCGCGTCAGCAGGGCCTGCTGCTCATGCTGGCCATGGATTTCCACCAGCCGTCCTGCCAGTTCGGCCAGCTGTGCCAGGGTCACCGGGCGGCCGTTGATCCAGGAGCGCGAACCCCCGTCGGCGCGGATCACCCGGCGCAGCTGGCACTGGTCCTCGTCGTCCAGCTCGTTGTCGGCCAGCCACTGGCGTGCGGCCTGCAGCTGGTCCAGGGCGAACTCGGCCGACAGCTCGGCGCGGGCGGCGCCGTGGCGGACCACGCCGCTGTCGGCGCGCAGGCCGGACAGGAAGCCCAGCGCGTCGACCATCAGCGACTTGCCGGCGCCGGTCTCGCCTGAAACAACGGTCATGCCGGGCCCGAATTCCAGTTCGGTGGCGCGGACGACGGCAAAATCCTTGATCGAAAGATGTCTGAGCATGGGTACAGGGGTGTCTGAGCCGCGCAACGCTAGCACGCGCGGCGGGGTGGTCCAATGACTTGCCAAGGCGACGCACCGCCATTATCTAGTGTCCGTGTCTCACAGGTTGATTCCATGCACGGTTCCGCTGACCAGCTTGCCCCGCGTGCGCGCCATCTGCTGCGCACGCTGATCGCGCGTTACATCCAGGACGGTGAGCCGGTCGGCTCGCAGACACTGGCGCGCGTGGCTGGCCTGGAGGTCAGTCCGGCCACCATCCGCAATATCCTGGGCGACCTGGAGGACCTGGGCCTGCTGGCCTCGCCGCATACCTCGGCCGGGCGCATCCCGACCGCGCACGGCTACCGGGTGTTCGTGGACAGCCTGCTGCAGATGCAGCCTCCGGGCGAGGGTGAACTGGCCCGCCTGCGCCACGAACTGGCCGGAGGCGGCAGTACCCAGGCCCTGCTGGGCAGCGCCTCGGAGCTGCTGTCGGCCATGAGCCACTTCGTAGGCGTGGTCAGCGCGCCGCGGCGCGAGCAGTTCGCCTTCCGCCAGATCGATTTCGTGGCGCTGGACGGGCGCCGGGTACTGGCGATCTTGGTGTTTGCCGACAACGAGGTGCAGAACCGGGTCATCGAGACCCGCCAGGACTTCGAGCCGGGCCAGCTGGAACAGGTGGCCAACTACCTCAATGCCCATTTCGCCGGCCTGCCGCTGGCCGAGATCCGCACCCGTCTGCTGCTGGAGCTGCGCGACGCCCGTTCCGAGCTGGAGCTGCTGCTGGCCCACAGCATCGAGCTGGCCGAACAGGCCCTGCAGCCGCCGGCCGACGACATGCTGGTGGCGGGCCAGACCCGGCTGATGGGGGTGCAGGACCTGTCCGATCTGGAACGCCTGCGCGAACTGTTCGAACTGTTCTCCAGCAAGCGCGAGATCCTGCAGCTGCTGGAGCGGACCATCCAGGCCCCGGGCGTGCGCATCTTCATCGGTGAAGAGACCGGGATGATGCCGCTGCAGGGGGTCTCGCTGGTCACAGCGCCCTATACCGCCAACGGGCAGGTGCTGGGCGTGCTGGGGGTGATCGGGCCCAAGCGGATGGCCTACGACCGGGTGATTCCGCTGGTCCAGGCCACCGCGGACGTGCTCGGGGCGGCCTTTTCGCCCCCGGGACGCGGTCCAGGGCCGGCAGACGCTTGAAACGCAGCATCCCGCCCACACTAGGGTGGGTGGAGGCGGAGAGTGACCGCCAGGGACCCAGACATGAACCAAGAACATCCAGATATCGAAGCCCAGCAGAGCGCCGCCGATGCGGCCGCTGCCGCAGGCACCCATGACGAACTGGAGCGCCTGCGCGCCGAGGTCGAGCAGGTCAAGGCCGACGCGCTGCGTGAGCGCGCCGACCTGGAGAACCAGCGCAAGCGCGTGGCCCGCGACATCGACCAGGCCCGCAAGTTCGCCAACGAGAAGCTGCTGGGCGAGCTGCTGCCGGTGTTTGACAGCCTGGATGCCGGCCTGAAGGCTGCCGGCGACGATGCCAACCCGCTGCGCGAGGGGCTGGAGATGACCTACAAGCAGCTGCTGAAGGTCGCCGCCGACAACGGCCTGGTCCTGCTGGACCCGACCGGCCAGCCGTTCAACCCGGAACACCACCAGGCCATCAGCCAGGTGCCGGCCCCCGGTGCCGCCCCCGGCAGCGTGGTGACGGTGTTCCAGAAGGGCTACCTGCTCAACGAGCGCCTGCTGCGGCCGGCGCTGGTGGTGGTGGCCGCCGATTGACGCGCTGGGCCGGCAACGGCCCGCCGCCGTCGGGTAGCGCCGGGCCATGCCCGGCGTTTCTTGAACGGTTGAACACAGCGTTCGGGTGATGGCTTGAATGTTCCACGAGCCTCCCCCACATCCCATTCATCCACCGGCCGACCGGCCGGATTGACACCAACAAGCATTCTTCAGGAGTCTCCCCCATGGGCAAGATCATTGGTATCGACCTCGGCACCACCAACTCGTGCGTGGCGATCATGGACGGCGGCAAGGCCCGCGTCATCGAGAATTCGGAAGGCGATCGCACCACCCCGTCGATCGTCGCCTACACCAAGGACGGCGAAGTCCTGGTCGGCGCCTCGGCCAAGCGCCAGGCTGTCACCAACCCCAAGAACACCTTCTACGCGGTGAAGCGCCTGATCGGCCGCAAGTTCACCGACGCCGAAGTGCAGAAGGACATCGCCCACGTCCCGTACAGCATCCTGGCCCATGACAACGGCGACGCCTGGGTGTCCACCAGCGATGCCAAGAAGATGGCGCCGCAGGAAATCTCGGCCAAGGTGCTGGAAAAGATGAAGAAGACCGCCGAGGACTTCCTCGGTGAGAAGGTCACCGAAGCGGTCATCACCGTGCCGGCCTACTTCAACGACAGCCAGCGCCAGGCGACCAAGGACGCTGGCCGCATCGCCGGCCTGGACGTCAAGCGCATCATCAACGAGCCGACCGCGGCCGCGCTGGCCTATGGCCTGGACAAGGGCGACAACAAGGATCGCAAGATCGTGGTGTACGACCTGGGCGGCGGCACCTTCGACGTCTCGGTGATCGAGATCGCCAACGTCGACGGCGAGAAGCAGTTCGAAGTGCTGGCCACCAACGGTGACACCTTCCTGGGCGGCGAAGATTTCGACAACCGCGTCATCGAGTACCTGGTTGAAGAGTTCAACAAGGACCAGGGCATCGACCTGCGCAAGGATCCGCTGGCCCTGCAGCGCCTGAAGGACGCCGCCGAGCGCGCCAAGATCGAGCTGTCCAGCGCCCAGCAGACCGAAGTGAACCTGCCGTACGTCACCGCTGACGCGTCGGGTCCGAAGCACCTGAACATCAAGCTGACCCGCGCCAAGCTGGAATCGCTGGTGGACGAGCTGATCAGGAAGTCGATCGAGCCGTGCCGCGTCGCCCTGAACGATGCCGGCCTGCGTTCGAGCGACATCAGCGAAGTGATCCTGGTCGGTGGCCAGACCCGCATGCCGAAGGTGCAGCAGGCGGTGACCGAGTTCTTCGGCAAGGAACCGCGCAAGGACGTCAACCCGGACGAAGCCGTGGCACTGGGTGCGGCGATCCAGGGCGGCGTGCTGGGCGGCGACGTCAAGGACGTGCTGCTGCTGGACGTGACCCCGCTGTCGCTGGGCATCGAGACCATGGGCGGCGTGTTCACCAAGATCATCGAGAAGAACACCACCATTCCGACCAAGGCGTCGCAGGTGTTCTCGACCGCTGAAGACAACCAGTCGGCCGTGACCGTGCACGTGCTGCAGGGTGAGCGCGAACAGGCCCGCTTCAACAAGTCGCTGGCCAAGTTCGACCTGTCCGGCATCGAGCCGGCCCCGCGCGGTCTGCCGCAGGTGGAAGTGTCCTTCGACATCGACGCCAACGGCATCCTGCACGTGTCGGCCAAGGACAAGAAGACCAACAAGGAACAGAAGGTCGAGATCAAGGCCGGTTCGGGCCTGTCCGAGGAAGAGATCGCACGCATGGTCGCCGACGCGGAAGCCAACCGCGAAGAAGACAAGAAGTTCCAGGAACTGGTGCAGGCCCGTAACCAGGCCGATGCCCTGATCCACGGCACCCGCAGCGCCATCACCGAGCACGGCAGCAAGGTCGGCGGCGATGTCATCGGCAAGGTCGAGGCCGCACTGGCCGACCTGGAAACCGCGATGAAGGGCGACGACAAGGCACAGATCGAAGCCAAGTCGAAGGTGCTGGAAGAAGCAGGCCAGGCGCTGTTCGCCGCGGCTTCGGCCGAACAGGGCGGTGCCGCCCCGGGTGCCGACGCCGGCAACTCAGGCAAGGCGCAGGATGACGTGGTGGACGCCGAGTTCACCGAAGTCAAGGACGACAAGAAGTCCTGATCCGGACCGACACGGGACGCTGGCTACCAGCGTCCCGTTGTCGTACCAGGGTCCTGACCGCCCACCGGCGTGTCGGGGCGCCCGACGCAAGAGCGGACCTGGTTCCGCTCTTCCGCTTTGACGAATCCCGACTTTCCGGAATGCGATCCACGATATGAGCAAGCGCGATTACTACGAAGTGCTGGGCGTTGCCCGCACCGCCACCGACGAAGAGCTGAAGAAGGCCTACCGTCGCTGTGCGATGAAGTTCCACCCGGACCGCAACCCGGGTGATGTGGCGGCCGAAGCCTCCTTCAAGGAGTGCAAGGAAGCCTACGAAACGCTGTCCGACGGCAACAAGCGCCGCATGTACGATGCCCACGGCCACGCCGCGTTCGAGCACGGCATGGGCGGCGGCGGCGGTCCGGGCGGCCCGGACATGAACGATATCTTCGGCGATATCTTCGGCAACATCTTTGGCGGTGGCGGCGGTGGTCCGCGCCAGGCCCGTCGCGGTGCCGACATCGGTTACGTGATGGAGCTGGACCTGGAAGAAGCCGTGCGCGGCGTCGAGCGCCGGATCGAGATCCCGACCCTGGCCGAATGTGGCGACTGCGATGGCAGTGGCTCGGAAGACGGCAAGGTCGAGACCTGCAACGTGTGCCATGGCCGCGGCCAGGTGCGCATCCAGCGCGGCATCTTCGCCATGCAGCAGGCCTGCCACAACTGCAACGGCCGTGGCCAGATCATCGCCAAGCCCTGCAAGACCTGCCACGGCAATGGCCGCATCGAGGAAGACAAGGTGCTGTCGGTGAAGGTGCCGGCCGGCGTCGATACCGGCGACCGCATCCGCCTGCAGGGCGAAGGCGAGGCCGGCCCGGCCGGTACGCCGCCGGGTGACCTGTACGTGGAAGTGCGCGTGCGCGAGCACCACATCTTCCAGCGCGACGGCGACGACCTGCATTGCGAAGTGCCGATCCGCATCTCGCAGGCGGCACTGGGCGACACCGTGCGCGTGGCCACCCTCGGCGGCGAAGCGGAAATCCGCATTCCGGCCGAGACCCAGACCGGCAAGCTGTTCCGCCTGCGCGGCAAGGGCGTGCGTTCGGTGCGCAGCCGCAGCGAAGGCGATCTCTACTGCCGCGTGGTGGTGGAAACCCCGGTGAACCTGACCAACGACCAGCGCAAGCTGCTGGAGCAGTTCGAAGCCACCTTCGTCGGCGAGGAAGCGCGCAAGCATTCGCCGAAGTCGGCCACCTTCATGGATGGCGTGAAGGGCTTCTGGGACCGCATGACGTCCTGAGTCCTTGAGCGGAAACGTAGAACGGTAGCGCCGGGCCTTGCCCGGCGTTTTCGTTTGCGCGCATCGCACGCATTCCGCCGGGCATGGCCCGGCGCTACCAGGGGTGCTGTTCTCTGGTAGATCCACGCCATGCGTGGATGCGGCTTGCCGAATCAGCGGAAGAACGCCGCCGGCGTCTGCCCCAGCTGCCGCTTGAACATGCTGGTGAACGCACTGGGGCTGTCATAGCCCATCGCCAGCGCCACATCAATGACTTTCTCACCGACCGCCAGGCGCTCCATCGCCGCCAGCAGGCGTGCCTGTTGCCGCCACTGGCCGAAGGTCATGCCCAGCTCGCTGGCGAAGTGGCGCTGGATGGTTTTCACGTCCACTGCCAGTGCTTCGGCCCAGTCCTGCAGGGTGGCTTCGTCACCGGGGTGCTTCTGGATGTGCTGGCAGATGCGCTGCAGCCGCGGGTCGGTGGGCGTCGGCAGGTGCAGCGGCAGAACGTCCATGCGGTGCAGCTCGTCCAGCAGCAGGCGCACCACGCGGCCATCGCGGCTGTCGTCCTCGTGCTCGCCCTGGATCAGCGTGGCCGCGTGGAGCAGCTCGCGCAGCAGGGGCGCCACCTGTACCGCGAATGCCTCGGTGGCCAGCTGCGGGGCGAACGCCGGATCGATGTAGAGGCTGCGCATGTGCACATCGGCAATGCAGTCCACCGCGTGGGCCATGCCGGCCGGCATCCAGATGGCGCGCGTGGACGGCACCACCCAGCGGCCGACTTCCGAGCGCACCACCATCAGGCCGGACATCGCGTAGACCAGCTGGTGGCGGCGATGGCGGTGTGGCGACACCCGGGTGCCGGCTGGGTAGTCCTTGACCCGGCAGGTCACCGGCCGATGGCCGGGCACTTCGTTCCAGGGCGCGGATTCCCGGATCGCGCAGGGAGTGTCCTTTTTGCGATATGGCATGACCAGAACGCGGCGGAAGGGAGGGGGAGGGCACCGTAGCATGCAGGGCTCGCCCCCAACCTGACTGCGCACCATGTCCAGCCTGGCTACACCCGCCCCCACCACCCGCAGCTCGACCCGCGGCGTGCTGGCGGCGATTTCCACCTCCCACATGGTCAACGACATGATGCAGTCGCTGATCCTGGCCATCTATCCGGTCATCAAGGGAGGCTTCAACCTCAGCTTCACCCAGATCGGCCTGATTACGCTGACCTACCAGCTGACCGCTTCGATCTTCCAGCCGCTGGTCGGCCTGGTTACCGACCGCAAGCCGGCGCCGTATTCGCTGCCGATCGGCATGGCCTCGACCCTGTGCGGCATGCTGCTGCTCGGCTTCGCGCCGAACTACGCCATGGTGCTGCTGGCGGCGGCCATGGTGGGCATCGGGTCGGCCATTTTCCATCCGGAAGCCTCGCGCATCGCACGGCTGGCCTCCGGCGGTCGCCACGGACTTGCCCAGTCGGTGTTCCAGGTTGGCGGCAACTTTGGTACCGCGCTGGGCCCGCTGATCGCCGCGGCGGTGATCGTGCCGTTCGGCCAGCACGCCGCCTCGTGGTTTGCCGGCGCCGCACTGATCGGCATCGCTCTGCTGACCTACGTCAGCCGTTGGTATGCGCTGCATCTGGGCGCCCCGCGCCCGGTCGGGCAGGCCACGGTCGCCCCGCGTCATCCGACCCGCACCGTGGCCCGGGTGATGGCGATCCTGCTGGTGCTGATCTTCAGCAAGTACTTCTACATGGCCAGCATCGGCAGCTACTTCACCTTCTACCTGATCCACCACTTCGGCATTCCGGTGGCGCAGGCGCAGCTGCACCTGTTCGCGTTCCTGGTGGCGTCGGCGGCCGGTGGTTTCCTTGGTGGCCCGCTGGGCGACCGCATCGGCCGCAAGCCGATCATCTGGACCTCGATCCTGGGCGTGGCGCCGTTCGCGCTGGCGCTGCCGCATGCGGATCTGTTCTGGACGACGGTGCTGGCGGTGCTGATCGGCTTCGTACTGTCGTCGGCGTTCTCGGCCATCGTGGTGTATGCGCAGGAGATGATGCCGCACCGCATCGGCATGGTGTCGGGGTTGTTCTTCGGCTTCGCGTTCGGCATGGGCGGGTTGGGTGCGGCGGTTCTAGGCCTGCTGGCGGACAAGACGAGCATCGAGTACGTGTACCAGCTGACCGCGTTCCTGCCGCTGCTGGGCATCATCGCGGCCTGGCTGCCGCCGTCGCGTCCTGCTGCTCACTGAGGAGTTTGGGTTTGCAGGGCTTGCAGCCCTGCACCTGCGGTAGTGGCGGGCGCGGGGCGGCCCCCGCAAAATGAAAAACCCGCCATGCGGTGGTTTGGGGG
>NZ_JACVTT010000064.1:0-27397 GCF_016624665.1 Stenotrophomonas sp. S39
GCAGGGGTGTGAGCGGCATGGATGCCGCGACCAAGCCCCCATGGACGGGTTCACGGCGTCCCCTGCCACCGGACCCGCTCCGCCGTCCAACGGAATGCGCCGTTTTTGACGTTGATGTTGACGTTGAAGTTGATGTTGCTTCGGCAGGTGCGGGGCGCAGCCCCGCATCGCCTCACCCCGCGCTGCCACCCAGGGCCTTGAACAGGGTCACGTCGTTGCTCAGCTGGCTCTGCCGCACGCGGGCAAGTGACAGTTCGGCATCGCGGCGGGTCTGCTGCGCTTCCAGCCAGGTGCGCAGGTCGGTGGCGCCCACGCGGTAACGCACTTCCTGCGCGCGCTCCACTTCCACCGCCTGGTCATAGGACGCCTGCGAGGACGCCACCTGGCGGGCCAGCTGCTCGCGCGCGGAGAGTGCGTTGTCCACTTCCGAAAGCGCGGTGTACAGCGTCTTGCGGAAGTTGGTCGCGGCGATCTGGTAGGCGGTGCCGGCGATGTCGGTGTCCAGCTGCGCACGCTGCAGGTTGAGGAAGGGCAGCGACAGGCCGGCGCCGAGCGTGGCCACCGGGTTGCGCAGCACATCCCCCAGCGAGGTCGCACTGGAGCCGAGGCTGCCGGTCAGGCTCAGCGCCGGGTAGTACTGGGTGGCGGTCACCTTGATGGTCTTCAGGCTGTTGCGCAGGCGCAGTTCGGCCGCGCGCAGGTCGGGGCGGCGGCCGAGCAGATCGGCCGGCAGGCCTTCGTCGATGCCCGGGCTGCGCGCGGCCTGCAGGTCCTGCGGCTCGTCCTGCTGTGGCCACGGCGTGCCATCCAGCAGCACGGTCAATGCGTTGCGGACTTCCACCCGCTGCTGTTCCAGCGCGCTCTGCGCCGAACGCTGCGATTCCAGGTTCTGCAGCGCCTGGCGCACTTCCAGCCGCGACACCGCGCCGGCGTCGAAGCGCGCCTGCACCAGGTCGCGGGTGCGCTCCAGCCGCTGCAGGTTGGCTTCGCCACTGGCGATCGACTGGTTGAGGTAGCCCAGCGACCAGTACTGGCTGATCGTGTCGCCGATCACCAGCAGGGCGGTGTTCTGCCGGTCTTCCTCGCTGGCCTGGGCTTCCCAGCGGGCGATGTCGCGCTCGGTGCGCAGGCGGCCCCACAAGTCCACCTCCCACGACAGGGACACGCCGGTGGAATAGCCGCGGCTCCAGTCGGCGGCCTGGTCGGTGGGGCGGCTGCCGCTGGCACTGACGCCGGACGAGGACGGCTGCGGCAACAGGGCGTTGCTGGCCAGGCCGGCCTGCAGGCGGGCGCGCTGCACGGCCAGGCCGGCCGCTCCGAGGTCGCTGTTGGCGGCCAGGGCCTGCGCGACCAGGCGGTCCAGGCGCTCATCGCCGAAGCCGGTCCACCAGGTGTCCTGGCGGATATCGCGGCCCGGGGTATCCAGGCTGCTGCGCGGGTCGTCGGCCGGCGCATTGAGGGTGGCATCGCCACGGCCATAGGTCGCGGCCACGGCGGGGGCCGCAGTGGGATAGCGGCCCACCGAGGCGCAGCCGGACAGGGCGAGCAGCACGGCGCCAGCCAGCAGCAGGCGCGAGGGGGCAGGGGAGGTCAGTCGGGTCATCATCTTCATTCGCGGGCCAGGGCCTCCACCGGGTCGAGCTGGGCGGCATTGCGTGCCGGCAGGAATCCAAACGCCACGCCGATCAGGGTCGAGCAGGCAAACGCGGCGATGATCGAGGCGGTCGAGAACACCACCTGGAAGTTGCTGGAGAAGTGGCCGATCAGCGCGCCCACCAGCAGGGCCAGGCCGATGCCGAGCAGGCCACCGATCAGGCAGACCAGCACGGCTTCGATCAGGAACTGCTGGCGGATGTCACTCTGCCGCGCCCCCACCGCCATGCGCACGCCGATCTCGCGGGTACGCTCGGTCACCGACACCAGCATGATGTTCATCACGCCGATGCCGCCGACCAGCAACGCGATGGCGGCGATGGCGCCGATCAGCAGGGTCATGGTGCGCGTGGTCTGCTCGATGGTCTCGCGGATCTCGGCACTGTTGCTGAGGAAGAAATCCTCGGTGCCGTGGCGCAGGGTCAGGAGGCGGGTGATGGCCTCCTGCGCCGCATCCATCGGTGTTTCATCGTTGACGCGCACGGTGATGCTGGAGACATGGCTCTGCCCCAGCATGCGCGACATCACCGTGGTGTAGGGCACGAACACGCCCAGGCTGGTGCTGCCGCCGAAACCGAAGCTCTGCTTCTTGGCCACGCCGACCACGCGTACCGGCACGTTGCCGAGCAGGATCACCTGGCCGATCGGATCGCTGTCAGGGAAGAACTGGGTCTTCGTGTTCTCATCGATCACGCCTTCCTGGGCCAGGCCACGCACCGAATCGCTGTCGAAGAAACTGCCTGCGAGCAGGGTCACGCCCTTCACCCGGAAGTACTGCTCGCCCACGCCGCTGACCTGGGCGGTGGCCGACTGGTTGCGGTAGCGCGCCGTGACCGAGGTCGACACGCTGGGCGTGGCGCTGTCCACGTAGCTCTGCTTTGACAATGCATCGGCGTCGCTGGCCTTGAGCGTCTGCACGCGCGCCGAGCGCATGTCACCGAAGCCGCGGCCGGGATAGACGTCGATCGTGTTGGTGCCCAGCGCGCTGATGTTCTGCAGGATCTGCTGCTGCGAGCCGTTGCCCAGCGCCACCACCGACACCACCGAGGCGATGCCGATGATGATGCCGAGCATGGTCAGGAAGGTGCGCAGGCGGTGTGCGTTCATCGCCAGCAGCGCCATCCGGAACGCTTCGGTGAAGCGGTCGCGCGCCGCGCGCCAGCTGCTGCCATGGGCCACGTCGGTGCTTGGCTGGCGCTGCGCGCGGTAGCTGGGCGCCTTCGGGTTGGCGCGGTCGGCGATGATCTCGCCGTCGCGGATTTCGATGATGCGCTGGGCGTGTTCGGCCACGCTCATGTCGTGGGTCACGAGGATGATGGTGTGGCCTTCGGCATGCAGCTCGCCAAGGATGCCCATCACTTCCTCGCCGGAGCGGGTGTCCAGCGCACCGGTCGGCTCGTCGGCCAGGATCACCTCGCCGCCGTTCATCAAGGCACGGGCGATGGACACGCGCTGCTGCTGGCCGCCGGACAGCTGGCCCGGCTTGTGGTGCATGCGGTCGCCCAGGCCCAGCCGCTGCAGCAGCTGCTCGGCGCGCGCGTTGCGGGTCGGCCCGGGGCTGCCGGCGTACACCGCCGGCACTTCCACGTTGCCGCGCGCATCGAGGTCGCCCAGCAGGTGGTAGCGCTGGAAGATGAAACCGAAATGCCCGCGGCGCAGCTCGGCCAGCTCGTCCGGCTCCATCTTCCCGGTCTCACGGCCGGCCACCTGGTAGCTGCCGCGGGTGGGGCGGTCCAGGCAGCCGAGGATGTTCATCAGCGTGGACTTGCCCGAGCCGGACTGGCCGACGATGGCCACCATCTCACCGGCGTGGATGTCCAGGTTGACGTCGCGCAGCACGGCGATGACATCGTCGCCCGCCGGGAACTCGCGGCGCAGGTCACGCAGGCGCAGCAGGGGCGCCGTCGTGCTCATCGGCGCGGGCCCATGCCACCGGGCCCGCCCATGCGCATGGCACCACCGCCGCGGTTGCCGGTGCCGCTGCTGGACGCGGCCGCACCGCCTTCGCCGACCACCACGCGCTCGCCTTCCTTCAGCCCGGACAGGATCTGCGCGGAGGCACCGTTGTTGATGCCGACCTTGACCTTGCGCGGCTGCGGCTGGCCCTGCGCGTCGACCACGCGCACCACGCGCTCGCCGTCACGGGTCTTCGGGCCCAGCGCCACCGCCGGCACCAGCAGCGCGCCCTTGGCCTGCTGCAGCAGCACCGAGACCTGCGCGGTCATGTCGATGCGCAGGGTGCCATCCGGATTTTCCACGTCGAACAGTGCGTTGTAGTAGACCGCGCTGCTGGAACTGGAGCTGGAGGAACTGCTGGAACTGGACGAGCTTTCGTTGGCGATGGACGACGGCGCCGGATTGATCTGGCGCAGCGTGGCGTGGTACTTGCGGTCCGGGTCGCCCAGGGTGGTGAAGTACACCGGCATGCCGGCCTTGATCTTGACCACGTCGGCCTCGGACACCTCGGCATTGACGGTGACCACGTCCAGGCGCGCCAGCATGACGATGGTCGGCGCGGTCTGGTTGGCGTTCACCGTGCGGCCTTCCTCGGCCACCACCGCCACCACGGTGCCGTCCATCGGCGCAGTGATGCGGGTGTAGGCCAGGTTGGCGCGGGCGGTGCCCAGCTCGGTTTCGCGGCCCTTGATCTGCGCCTCGTAGGACTGCAGCTGGGCACGGGCGGTCTTCAGCGTGGCCTCGGCGGCATCGTATTCCTGCTTCGAGGTGGCCTCGGCGGCCAGCATCTCCTTCTGCCGGGCGAAGTCCAGCTCGGCCTGGCGCAGGCTGGCCTGCTGCACGGCGCGCTGGGCGATCACCTGGTCCAGCGAGGCCTGCGCGTTGAGCACCTGGTTCTGCTGGGTGGTGGCGTCGATCTCGGCGATCAGGTCGCCTTCCTTCACCGTATCGCCCAGCTGCACCTTCAGCGACTTGATCTGGCCCGAAGCCTGCGCGCCGACGCTGACCAGCTTGTAGGCGTCGATCACGCCGGTGGCCTCCACCGTCTGTTCGATGTCGCCGCGGCTGACCGGGCTGGCGGCCAGGGCCGGGGCGGCGGGCTTGCGCAGCAGCCACCAGGCGCACGCGGCAGCAATCACCACAAGCAGGACAATCACGATCAGACGACCCCGGCGGGTCGCGGGCAACAGGCGGGAGATCACGTGCGGGCTTCACTCAGGCAGGCCGCCGCAGCGGCATTGGTGGGCATTGTGAAGATCGGGCGCAGGCGGGCTCAATCCTCGACGTGTGTCCATGTGTAACACTGGCGGCCGAAACGCGTAACTGCAGGTATCCCGCCCCGGCGTCGATACAGTGGTACGCACCGGACAGGATGCGGTTCAGCTCCCGACACGGGAAAATCGCGACATGGAGACCGAAAACCCGATGCATCGCCTGTTGATCGTCGACGACGACAATGACATCCGCACCCTGCTGGCCGAACAGCTCGGCCGCGCCGGCTACCTGGTCAGCACCGCGGCCGATGGCACCAGCATGCGCCAGCTGCTGGAACGCGAGCACGTGGACCTGATCGTGCTCGACCTCAACCTGCCGCGCGAGGATGGCCTGACCCTGTGCCGTGACCTGCGCGCGCGCTCGAACACGCCGGTGATCATGCTCACCGCGCGTGCCGAGCCGATCGACCGCGTGCTGGGCCTGGAAATGGGCGCCGACGATTACCTGGCCAAGCCGTTCGAGCCGCGCGAGCTGCTGGCGCGCATCCGCAACGTGCTGCGCCGGACCGAGGCGCTGCCGGCCAACCTGGAACCGCTGGCCGTGCGCCGCGCACGCTTCTCGCGCTGGATCTTCGATCTGGAACACCGCCACCTGGTGGACCCCGATGGCCGCGTGGTGGTGCTGTCCGGCGCCGAGTTCCGCCTGCTGCGGGTGTTCATCGCGCACGCCAACAAGGTGCTCTCGCGCGAGCAGCTGGTCGCGCTCAGCAGCGGCCGCAACTACGAAGCGCAGGACCGGGCGATCGACCTGCAGGTCAGCCGGCTGCGCAACAAGCTGGCCGACGATGGCGGCCCCGATGGGCTGATCAAGACCGTGCGCAACGAAGGCTATGTGCTGGCCTCGGCCGTCAACCTGGAATAAGCCGTGATGAAGCGCCTGCGCCACTTCCTGTCCTCAATGGTGGGGCGGCTGTTCGTGATCCTGCTGCTGGGCATGGCGGTGGCCGCGATCGGCGCGACCATGCTGGCCACGTCCAAGCGGCAGCAGGATTTCGAACGGCAGAACCTGAACCGCATTGCCGACCGGCTGCAGGGCTACGTCAACCTGCTCGACGGCAACCCGGAACTGCGCGATCGCCTGCTGGATATGGGCGGGCCGAGCGTGCGCGCGCTGCCGTCCGGTGCGCGCGTGGGGCGCATCGACACCGCGCTGATGGAAGTGCTGGATGACCGTCCCGGACCGGTGGCACGCGCGCACGTGCATTTCACCTCGTTCCGCTCGTGCATCCCCAAGCTGCAGGAGCTGCTGCCACCCCCGCCGCCGGGCCACCGCCGCCCGCCGCGCGAACGCGATCCATCTTTCATTCCGCCCAAGTGCCGCGCCGTGGACGTGGTCCTCAGCGATGGCACCGCGCTGAAGCTGGCGCTGGATTCGCCGGCGGTGGCGCACAACGGCGTGCTGGCCGTGGACCCGCTGTTCCTGACCCTGCTGGTGCTGGCCATCGCGGTGCTGGCCTATATCGTTTCGCGCATGGCCAGTGCGCCGCTGCAGGAACTGGCTTCGGCCGCCGAAGAACTGGGTGACGACCTGCAGCGCGATCCGCTGCCCCTGCGCGGCCCGCGCGAAGTGCAGCGCGCCGCCGAGGCCTTCAATGCCATGCAGCATCGCCTGCAGCGGCACCTGGCCGAACGCACGCAGATGCTGGCGGCGATCACCCATGACCTGCAGACGCCGCTCACCCGGCTGCGCCTGCGGCTGGAAAACGTGACCGACGAGATCCTGCGCGAGCGCCTGATCGGCGACCTGGCGGCGATGCAGGCACTGGTGCGCGAAGGCCTGGAACTGGCGCGCAGCGCCGAGAGCGCTGAACAGCGCGCTGCGCTCGATCTGGATTCGCTGCTGGAAAGCATCGTCGAGGACACCGCCGAAGCGGGTGCCGACGTGGCCTTTGAAGGTGGCAGCGGCGCGGTGCTGATGCTGCGGCCGCTGGCCATGCACCGGCTGTTCTCCAATCTGGTGGACAACGCGGTGATGTACGCCGAGCGCGTGCGGGTGCGGGTGGACCGCAGCGGCGGTGCGATCACCGTGGTCGTGGCCGACGATGGCCCGGGCCTGGCCGATGACCAGCTCGAAGCTGTGTTCGACCCGTTCGTGCGGGTGGAGACCTCGCGCTCGCGGCAGACCGGTGGCGCCGGCCTGGGCCTGACCATCGCCCGCGCGCTGGCCGAGAAGGACGGCGCACGCCTGTGGCTGCGCAACCGGCCCGAGGGCGGCCTGGAAGCGGTGGTGCAGTGGCCGGCGGGCAGCCCGGTGGCCGCGCGCTGACGGTCGTGGCCGGTTGAGGGGGCAGAGCCCTCTGCGTGCGCAGAGGGATCCGGCCCCGGGTCAGATCCCTTTCAGCCCCCGGTCTTCACGCTGCGGTGACGCCGGGAGGGGTGTTTGGCCTATCATTCGCCCCATCTCCCCACAGTTCACGCGATGAGCCAGCCTGTTCGCACCGGCGCGCGGCCCCGTGCCGCCCGGTTGTTCCTGTTCCTGCCTGTTGCCGTGCGCGGCAACCGCACCTGGCCGCCGCCGCTGCAGTAATGGGCGGGCAGGGGGCTGGCAGGCGCCTGGCGGGGCGCCACCCGGAACATCACATCGGTCGCCTGCTGCGGCTCGGTGTGCTGTGGCTGTTGCTGTGGCTGGCCTCGCCGCTGGCGGCGCAGACCGCCGCACCGCCGCTGCGCGATTACGCCATCGACGTGTGGACGTCGCGCAACGGCCTGCCGCACAACTCGCTGCGTGACATCGCCCAGACCCCCGAAGGCCACCTGTGGTTCGCCACCTGGGAAGGCCTGGTGCGCTACAACGGCCTGGATTTCACCGTGTTCGACCGCAGCACGCGGCCCGGGCTGCGCGACAACGGCATCGGTGCCCTGCTGGTGGACCGCCAGGGCGGGCTGTGGATCACCGATTCGCGTGGCAACGTGACCTACCGCAGCAGCGCTGGCCAGTGGCGGGTCTGGGAGCACGAGGCCAACACCCCGGAAGTGCTGATCCAGTCGATGCAGATGGACAGCCAGGGGCGCCTGTGGCTGCTGTACGAAGGCAAGGGCATCGCGTACCTGACGCCCGAAACCGGCATCGTCTACCAGCCGCCGCCGCCGGACCTGCCGCTGGCGATGAGCTTCACCAAGCTGGTGGTTGATGCCCAGGACCGGGTCTGGATCGGCACCCTCGATGGCCTGGTCCTGCGCGACAACGATGGCGAACTCAAGCGTGCACCGGCCGGATGGGGCGTGGGCAAGGGCCTGACCTGGCCCTATCGCGCACCCGATGGCGCGTTGTGGATCGTGGCCGGCGAGCGCCTGTACCGGGTCGAGGATGACCGCCTGGTGCTGGTCCACAGCCTGCCGGGCCAGCTGCACATGACCGCGATGCTGCAGGACCGCCACGGCGATATCTGGCTGGGTACCGAGAACCAGGGCCTGCTGCGTATTTCCAGCCACGGCCTGGAACGCCTGCCGGCCGGCCTGAACCTGCCCGGCGGGCGCGTGGTGAGCCTGCGCGAGGATGCCGAAGGCAGCATCTGGGTCGGCGCCAACGGCGGCCTGTACCGCCTGCGCGAAACGCTGTTCAGCAGCTACACCGAACGCGATGGGCTGAGCGGTGACTACGTGCGCACCGTGTTCGAGGACCGCGATCGCCGGCTGTGGGTGGGCAGCGCCAGCGGCCTGGACCAGCAGACCGCCGACGGCCGTTTCCGGCCGATGGTCTTGCACAACCGCGGCGGCAAGGCGGCGTCGGTGCTCAGCCTGGCCCAGGACCCGGGTGGCGACCTGTGGGTGGGCACCTTCGGCGACGGCGTCTACCGCCTGCGCGCCGATGGCAGCCTGCGCCACAACTACGATGCGGCCGATGGCATGCCGGGTGGCAACATCCGTGCGATCAGCGTCGATCCGTCCGGCGTGGTCTGGGCCGGCACGCAGAAGGGCGTGGTGCGCATCGATGGCGACCGCGTGCGGGTGGCGAACACGCCGGGCATGCCCACCGGCCTGATCACCGCGCTGGAACACGACCACCAGGGCAACCTGTGGATCGGCACCATCGAGGGCATCCGCGTGCTGCGCGGCGACCATGTGCAGTCCATCGATCTGGCCCCGATGGGCGGCGGCCGCAGTGTGTTCGGCTTCCACCAGATCGGCGAAGCGATGTGGATCAGCAGCGACCGCGGGCTGTACCGCTGGTACAGGAACCGCCTGTCGCGGGTCGGCCTGGAGCAGGGCATGCCGGTCGATGCGGTGTTCCAGCTGGTGCCCGACCGGCTGGGCAATGTGTGGATCAGCAGCAACCGGGGCGTGCTGCGCACCGACATGGCGACCTTGAACGCGGTGGCTGACGGCCGCGCGCCGCGGGTGACGGTGGAGCGCTACAACGAGATCGACGGGATGGCCAACGCACAGGCCAACGGCAGCTCGGCGCCCTCGGCGATCCTGCGCCAGGACGGCACCTTCTGGGTGGTGACCGCCGGTGGCCTGAGCACGGTGGACCCGCAGCGCCTGCAGCGCTTCCGCGAGCGCCCGGCACCGCCGGCGGCGATCGAGAACGTGCAGGTCGATGGCGCGCAGGTGCATTGGGAAGGCCCCGAGCGCAACCTGATTCCCGGTGGGCGCCGGCTGGCAGTGAGCTTCGTCGGCCTCAGCTACCTGATGTCCGACCGCATCCGCTACCGCACGCGCCTGGACGGGCTGGACACCAGCTGGGTCGAGCGCGGCCCGCAGCGCAGCGTCGAGTTCGTCGGCCTGCCGCCGGGCGATTACACCCTGCACGTGGCGGCCTCGCACCCGGGCGGTGCCTGGGGCCAGCAGGAGGCGGTGTGGAGTTTCACCGTCGAACCGTTCTGGTGGCAGCGGCACAGCGTGCAGGCGATGATCGGGCTGCTGCTGCTGGGCGCGCTGGTGGCGCTGTACCGGTTCCTGCTGCAGCAGTACAAGGCCAGCAACCTGCGCCTGGCGCGCCGCGTGGATGAGGCGACCTTCGACCTGCAGGCGCAGACCGTACACCTGCAGGCGTTGAACCAGGAGAAGACCGAGCTGGCCGAGCGCCTGGCGCGGCAGGCCGAAGCGTTCGAGCGGCAGGCCCGCGAGGATGCGCTGACCGGCCTGGCCAACCGCCGTGGCTTCGACGAGACGCTGGCGCGTGACTTCGCCCGCTCGCAGCGCAGCGGCCACCCGCTGAGCCTGGTCGTGCTGGATATCGACCACTTCAAGGACGTCAACGACACCTACAGCCACAGCATCGGCGACCTGGTGCTGAAGGAAGTGGCGGAAGTGATCGCCGCGGCGTGCCGCGATTCGGACCTGCCGGCACGTACCGGCGGCGAAGAGTTCGCGCTGCTGCTCAACGATACGCGGCTGGAAGAAGCAGCCCAGGTCTGCGCGCGCCTGCGCGGCCTGTTCCATGACCATCCGGACTGGGCCGGGGTGAAGGGCCTGCGGGTGACCTTCAGCGCGGGCCTGGTGGAACTGGCAGCCGACGACCGCACCCCGGCGCTGCTGTACCAGCGCGCCGACCGCGCGCTGTACCGCGCCAAGAGCGATGGCCGCGACCGCACCAGCATCGGTTGATGCCTATCCACGCATGGCGTGGATCTACCGGGCAGGTTGAATGGTGGGTGCGGACCGTTGGTCCGCACGGCCGATGCAATTCATCCACGCATGGCGTGGGTCTACCGGGCAGGTTGGAGGGTGGGTGCGGACCGTTGGTCCGCACGGCCGATGCATTTCATCTTGAATGGTGGGTGCGGACCGTTGGTCCGCACGGCCAATGCGTTTCACCCACGCACGGCGTGGATCTACCGCGGCCAGGCGTTGGCGATGGTGCAGAACAGCCGCGCGGTCTGCTCGGTGTCGTACACCGCGCTGTGTGCCTCGTTGGCATCCCAGCCCAGCCCTGCGGCATTGGCCGCACGCGCCAGCACCGTCTGCCCGTAGGCGATACCCGCCAGAGTGACCGTGTCGAACACGCTGAAGGGATGGAACGGGTTGCGCTTGTGGCCGGTGCGTGCCACCGCCGCATTGACGAACCCCAGGTCGAAATGGGCGTTGTGCCCGACCAGGATCGCGCGCTGGCAGCCGTACTTCTTCATTGCCGCGCGCACCGGGGTGAAGATGTGGTCCAGCGCGGCTTTTTCTTCCTTGGCCAGCCGGAACGGGTGGTCGAGGATGATGCCGGTCACTTCCAGCGATTTCGGGTCGATCTCCAGCCCTTCGGCGGGCACGACGTGGGCGCTGGCGGTCTGGCCCGGGTAGAGCAGGCCGTTTTCGTCCATTTCGATCGGCACCGCGGCGATTTCCAGCAGCGCGTTGCGCTGGCTGTCGAAACCGCCGGTTTCCACATCAACCACCACCGGCAGGAAGCCGCGGAAGCGTTGCGACATCGCGCGCTGCGCCATCGGAACTACGGAAACAGGGGCGGCTTCAGCTGCGGGGGTGGGGTCATTCATGCGCGGATTCTAGCAGAGCGACCCTGAGCGCCCGGCCATGGCGTGCATGGCCGGGGCGCTGCACGGGGATCAGCGGCGCGCCAGCACCACGTCGGCGATGATGCCGGTGGCCACGGCAACCAGCACGTAACGGCCGTCCACCTTGCGCCATTCCTGGCCGCGGGCGGGGGCGTGCAGGCCATGGTGACGGTAATCGCGCACGTACTCGCCCCGGTGGTCGTGGGCCAGCCTGTGGCCGCGACGGGGCGGATCACGGCGGTCGTCGTGGCGGTCCTTCTGGCCGTGATGGTCGTCGCGCCCACCGGCGCCATACGGAGCCGCCATCGCGGGCGAGACGGCGGTGGCCAGCAGGGCCAGGGAAAGGGTGGCAGCAATCAGACGCTTCATGGGGCGACTCCGGGGGAGGGACGTGGTCATCAAGGCCACGGATCCAGCATCGGATTTTTTTTATGAATAGGCGATTAAATCGGGCTATTCCGCAGTTTCGGTGCGTATCGGCGTGTAACGGGCGGGCGCGACGGCCCGGCCGGCCACCCACGCATCCACGCTCAGGCGCCCGGCGCCGTTGAACAGCAACGGCAGCAGCATCGCCATGAACAACGCCGGCAGCTTGAAATTGCCAAACCCCTGATCGCTGATCGCATAGCCCATCGCCAGTTCACCCAGCGAATCCCAATGCATGGGCCAGTGCACGGCATAGGTGGCCACCACGGTCAGTACCAGCAGGCTGGCAGCCGCGAAACGCGTGCCCAGGCCGAACAGCAGGCAGGCCGCGCCGACCAGTTCGAACCAGGTCGCCAACTGCCAGTTCACGCTGGCCGGCAACTGGTCGAACGGAAACGGAAACGCGCCCTGCAGTTCGGCAAACCAATTCTGGCCCTGCAGCTTTTCGCGACCGGACTCGAAGTATTCCCAGGCCAGCAGCAGGCGCAGGCCCAGGGGGGCCAGCCACGGGCCGCAGCGATCCAGCTGGCCGCGCACGGCGGCCAGGGGCAGGGTGTTCATCAGGGGGAAACTCCTCGTTGGGGGTATCAGGCCACGGCGGGCAGCGGGCCGATCACACCGGCCTGCAGGAACTGCAGCAGCAGCTGCGCGCCGGGTTCGGCCAATGCATCGGCGTCGAGGTGGTGCAGGGTGGCCAGCTGCTGTAACTGCTGTTGGCCGCTGGCGCCGGGTGCTTCGTCGATCAGGATCAGCAGGTGCGCGGCCAGCGGGCTGAGCTGGGCGAAGCGCACCACGCCATCGGCATCGCGGCGGACCAGCAGGGCGGTGGGTTCCGCGGGCGGGGTGGCCGGTGCATCGTCGGCGCCCAGGCGGTGTACCGGCCACGCGTACAGCAGCGGCCAGGCCAGCGGTGAGCAGCGCAGCGGGACCTGCAGCGGGTCGACGCCGGGTGCCGGTGGCAGCGGCTGGGCCGCGCGCTGGTACAGGTCGGTTTCCACCCACTCATAGTGGGCCAGCTCGGCCAGTGCCGGGTGCGGCAACTCGGGCTGTGCCTGCAGCCATTGCACGAACTCGGCCGCCACGGCGGTGAACAGCGGCGCGCGTGCGCGATGGTGGGCGAAGTAATGGCGCACCAGGTCGGCCCACGCAGGTTCGCCGAGCAGGCGCACGCAGACCGGGAACCCCGTGCCGAGCAGCCCCAGCAGGTTGTTGAACAGCAGCCGCTGGTAGACCGCCACCCGCCGCGGGTCCAGGTCGGCCGGGGCCGGCACCTGTTGCGGGTCTCGCAGGTGCGCAGTGAACGCGTGCTGCTGCGCGCGCAGGCGCTCGGGTGCATCAGCCATGGGCAGCCTCGCGCAACGTGCCCTGCAGGCGGCGGATGGTGCGCAGTTCGCCCTGCAGCTCGGCATAGGGTGGGAAGTTGAAATCGCGTTCGAGCAGCGTGGGGCGCGGGCCGAAGCGGTCGTAGCTGCGTTCCAGCAGTGCCCACACGGGGTCGATCACCGGGCTGCCGTGGGTATCGATCTTCAGGTCCGGTGCCTCGTCCAGGTGGCCGGCCACGTGCAGGCAGACGATGCGCTGGGCCGGCAGCCCGGCGATGAAGGTATCGGCATCGTAGCCGTGATTGCAGGCATTGACGTACACGTTGTTGACGTCCAGCAGCAGGTCGCAGTCGGCCTCGGCAAGCACCGCGTTGGTGAAGGCAAGTTCGTCCATCGCCGGCTGCGGCGCCAGGTAGTACGACACGTTCTCCACTGCGATGCGGCGGCCGAGCAGGTCCTGCACGCGGGCGATGCGGGCGGCGGTGTGGCGCACCGCTTCATCGGTGAACGGAATCGGCAGCAGGTCGTAGAGCTGGCCTTCGTCGCTGCAGTAGCTCAGGTGCTCGCTGTACAGCGGCACGCGGTAGCGCTCGAGGAAGCGGCCGACCTGCTGCAGCAGCTGGGTATCCAGCGGTGCGCTGCCGCCCAGCGACAGCGACAGGCCGTGGCAGCTCAGCGGATGGCGCCGGGCCAGTTCGTCCAGCGCATCGCCGGCCGGACCGCCGACGTTGATCCAGTTCTCCGGCGCGCACTCCAGGAAATCGAAATCGCCGGCCGGCGCGTCGTGCAGGTCCTGCAGCAGTGCCCGCCGCAGGCCCAGCCCGACGGCCGCCGCTGGAAGCGGCAGCCGCGGGGAAACGACGCTGGCGGCAGCGTCAGTGCTTGGCACCGCACTTGCCTTCGCCACACTTGCCTTCGGCGGCCTTCTTGTCGCCGGCGGTCTTTGCCTTGGCATCAGCGCCCGCGCCGGCCTTGGCCTTGCCCTTGTCGGCGCCGCATTTGCCTTCGGCGCTCTTGCCGTCGGCACCACACTTGCCCTCGGCATGCTTGGCGGCGTCACCGGTCTTGGCGTCGGTTGCCTTGGCATCGCCGGCCTTGGCCGCCTGGCCAGCCACCAGGTAGCCCTGGGCGAGGTCGGTCATGCTCAGGGCCGAAGCACTGGCAGTCACGCCCAGCCCTGCAGCCAGGGCGGTGGCGGTCAGCAGGGACAGGGTCTTGTTGGAACTGCTCATCGGTCGTACTCCTTGGGTGGTGGGCGGGCGCCCGGGGTGAAACGATGGTGCAGCGATCCTACTCAAGGAATCCTCGCCGAGACCTCAAATTTTCGTGAGGATTGCCGCAGGCGGGAAGGGGGGGCCGCGCACCACGTCCACGCATGGCGTGGATCTACTGCTGGCGTGAGGATTGCCGCTGGCGGGAAGGGGGGGCCGCGCACGGCATCCACGCATGGCGTGGATCTACTGCTGGCGTGAGGATTGCAGCAGGCGGGAAGGGGGCAGGAGCACGGTATCCAGTAGATCCACGCCATGCGTGGATGAATGCCCGGATCGCGCGTACAAAAAAGGCCCCTGTCATGCCGACAGGGGCCTCCGGAGGCGCTTGCGCTGCTGCAGCGCAGTATCAGACGTGGTCGGTGCTGGACGTCTCGTCGCGCTTCTCGCGCGGCGGCAGCGGCTGCTCGCCGTGCACCAGGAACCACACGTTCTCGGCGATGTTGGTGGCGTGGTCGCCCACGCGCTCCAGGTTCTTGGCCATGAACAGCAGGTGGGTGCACGGGGTGATGTTGCGCGGGTCTTCCATCATGTAGGTCAGCAGCTCGCGGAACAGCGCGGTGTACTGCGCGTCCAGGCGGGCGTCGTCCTGGCGCAGGGCGATGGCGGCTTCGGCGTCGTTGTCGCGGTAGGCGGCGATGGCGCGGCGCACCTGCTGCGCGGCCAGGCGGCCGAGGGCACGCAGGCCCTGGATCTGCGGCAGCGGCGGCACCTTGCCCAGCGCGATGGAGCGCTTGGCAACGTTGGCGGCGTAGTCACCGATGCGTTCGATGTCGGCCGGAATGCGCAGGCCGGCCAGGATCTCGCGCAGGTCGCGGGCCATCGGGCCACGCAGGGCCAGGCGCATCACGTCGTGGCTGATCTGCTGCTCCAGCTGGTCGATGGCTTCATCGTTGGCGATGATGCGGTGGGCGGCGTTCTCGTCGCGCTTCTCGATGACGTCCATCGACGCCTCCAGCTGGGCGACAGCCATCTCGCCCATGCGCACGATTTCGGCCACCAGGCGCTGCTGCTCTTCGTCGTAGCTCTTGACGATGTGGTCGTTGGGAAGATTCATGGTCTGCAATCCGGGTAGAGCCAGGCCACGCCTGGCTGGGACATGTGGCGAGGGGACGACACCGATCAGCCGAAGCGACCGGTGATGTAGTCCTCGGTCTGCCGCTGCGAGGGCTGCGAGAAGATCACTTCAGTACGGTCGTGCTCGATCAGGTCGCCCAGGTACATGAAGGCGGTGTAGTCGGACACGCGCGCAGCCTGCTGCATGTTGTGGGTGACGATGACGATGGTGTACTCGTGCTTGAGCTCTTCCACCAGCTGCTCGATGCGGCTGGTCGAGATCGGGTCCAGCGCCGAGGTCGGCTCATCCAGCAGCAGCACCGACGGGCGCAGCGCCACGGCACGGGCGATGCACAGGCGCTGCTGCTGGCCACCGGACAGGCCCAGGGCGCTCTGCCCCAGCTTGTCCTTCACTTCGTCCCACAGCGCGCCCTGGCGCAGGGCCTGCTCGACGCGGTCGGCCATGTCGGCCTTGCTCAGCTTCTCGTGGTGGCGGATGCCGTAAGCCACGTTCTCGAAGATGGTCATCGGGAACGGAACCGGCTTCTGGAACACCATGCCCACCTTGCTGCGCAGGCGATTCATCGGGTACTTCGGCGAAAGGATGTTCTCGCCGTCCAGCAGCACCTCGCCACGCGCTTCCAGCTTCGGGTACAGGGCGTAGATGCGGTTGAAGATGCGCAGCAGGGTCGACTTGCCGCAACCGGAAGGACCGATCAGCGCGGTCACGCGCTTTTCCGGAATCTCCAGGTTGATGCCCTTCAGGGCGTGGAACTTGTCGTAGTAGAAGTCCAGACCACGCGCGGCCAGCTTGACCGGCGACGGCGCGTGCAGGTTCTCGTGCGAGGCCGGCACCGCGATGCGCTGCATGGGCACGGCGTTGGAGAGGTCGTTCATGGCGTTATCCACGGAAAGGTCAGTCATGGGAGATACGGTTGCGCAGCAGGATGCCGCGAGCGGCAAGGCTGACCAGCAACACGAAGACAGTCAGCACCAGGGCACCGGCCCAGGCCAGCACCTGCCAGGATTCATACGGGCTGCCGGCGAACTGGTTCATCACCACCGGCACCGAGGCCATCGGCTGGAAGATGTTGTTGTTCCAGTACTGGTTGCCGAAGGCGGTGAACAGCAGCGGGGCGGTTTCACCGGAAATGCGGGCCAGCGCCAGCAGGATGCCGGTGATGATGCCGGCCGACGCACTGCGGTACAGCACCTGCACGATCACCTTCCACTGCGGGATGCCCAGCGACAGGGCGGCTTCGCGCATCTGCGAAGGCACCAGGCGCAGCATCTCGTCGGTGGTGCGCACCACCACCGGCAGCACGATGAAGGCCAGCGACAGCGCACCTGCGAAGGCGGAGAAGTTGCCGCCGGTCTGCATCACGTACAGGGTGTAGACGAACAGGCCCAGCACGATGGACGGCGCCGACAGCAGGATGTCGTTGACGAAGCGGACCACGGTGCCGGCCTTGCGGGCGTTGCCGTACTCGGCCAGCCAGGTACCGGCCAGCACGCCCAGCGGGGTACCGATGCCGATCGCCAGCGCACACATCACCGCGCTGCCGAAGAAGGCATTGGCCAGGCCGCCTTCCTGCATCGGCGGCGGCGTCATCTTGGTGAACAGATCCAGGTTGATGCCGGCCAGGCCCTTGGCGGCCAGGGTGAACAGGATCCAGCCCAGGAAGAACAGGCCGAACAGGGCGGTGGCGCAGGACAGCGCGATGGCAATGACATTGCCGATGCGGCGGCGCAGGTACAGGGAGTCAGCGGTGGTGGACATCAGTTGCCCTCCTTGCGGGACAGGCGCATCAGCATCAGGCGGGCGATGGCCAGCACGACGAAGGTGACGATGAACAGGACGAAGCCGAGCAGCAGCAGCGCCGAGCGGTAGGTTTCAGTGGCTTCGCCAAAATCGTTGGCGATCAGCGCGGCGATGGTGGTGCCCGGTTCCAGCAGCGACGGCGACAGGCGCACGCTGTTGCCGATCACGAAGGCCACGGCCATGGTTTCGCCCAGCGCACGGCCGAGGCCGAGGAAGACGCCGCCGATCACAGCCGAGCGGGTGTAGGGCAGGACGATGTCCCAGCTCACTTCCCACTTGGTCGAACCGAGCGCGTAGGCCGATTCCTTCAGGCGGGTCGGCACGGTCAGGAACACTTCGCGCATCACCGAGGAGATGAACGGGATGACCATGATGGCCAGCACGAAACCGGCGGTGAGCATGCCGATGCCCAGCGGCGGGCCCTGGAACATCGGCCCGATGATCGGCCATTCGCCCAGGGTTTCGTTGAGGAACGGGGTGACGTACTCGGTCATCACCGGCACCAGCACGAACAGGCCCCACATGCCGTAGATGATCGAGGGAATGCCTGCCAGCAGTTCGATGGCGGTGCCGACCGGGCCACGCAGCCAGCGCGGCGCGACTTCGGTGAGGAAGAAGGCGATGCCGAAGCTGACCGGCACGGCGATGACCATCGCGATGAACGCGGTGACCAGGGTGCCGTAGATCGGGGCGAGGGCGCCGAACTTGTTTTCGACCGGATTCCAGTCGGAGGAGAAGAAGAAGCTCAGGCCCTGCATCTGCAGGGCATGGCGGCCGCCCCACAGCATGGACAGCGCGGCGCAGGCCAGGGCGATCAGGACGAAGATGACGGTGCCGACCAGCACCCATCGGAACAGTTTGTCGTTGCGGGCATCACGCGCATCGCGCGTGGACGGGGCTGCTACAGGCTGGGCGATGGCATTCATGGGGACGGCAGGGCCAGGAAAGGGGGCGGCACGACGTGGAAGTGACGGTGCCCGCGCGGGGCGGGCACCGTCGGGTCCATCACTTCAGCTCGGTGCCCCAGTAGGCCTCGATCTGCTTGGTCAGTTCGGCCGGCAGCGGCACGTAGTGCAGCTCGTTGGCCTGGGTCTGGCCGTTTTCGAAGGCCCACTTGAAGAAGGCCAGGGTGTCCTGGTTGCGCTTGGCGTCCTTCGGCTTCTTCTGCATCAGCATGAAGTTGGTGGCGGTGATCGGCCACGCCTGCTCGCCCGGGGCATTGGTGATGACCAGGTTGAAGTCCTTGGCGCTGGCCCAGTCGGCGCTGGCAGCAGCGGCGGCGAAGGTTTCAGCGTTCGGCTGCACCCAGGTGCCTGCGGCGTTCTGCAGGGCGGTGTACGGCATGGCGTTCTGCAGGGCGTAGGCCAGCTCGACGTAGCCGATGGAGCCCTTGATCTGCTTCACGTAGGAGGCAACGCCTTCGTTGCCCTTGCCACCGACGCCGTCCGGCCACTGCACCGAGGTGCCTTCGCCGACCTTGGTCTTCCACTCCGGGCTGACCTTGGACAGGTAGTTGGAGAAGTTGAAGGTGGTGCCCGAACCGTCCGAACGGTGGACGATGGTGATCTTGCCGTCCGGCAGGGTCACGCCCGGGTTGGCCGCGGCGATGGCCGGGTCGTTCCAGGTCTTGACCTTGCCCAGGAAGATGTCGGCGAGCAGGGCGCCGGTCAGGCGCAGCTTGCCGGCTTCCAGGCCTTCGATGTTGACGACCGGCACCACGCCGCCGATGGCCGACGGGAACTGGGCCAGGCCGGCCTGGGCCAGCTCGTCGCTGCCCAGCGGCTTGTCCGAGGAACCGAAATCAACGGTGCCGGCCTTGATCTGGGCGATACCGCCGCCCGAACCGATCGACTGGTAGTTGATCTTGGCGCCGGTGGCGGTGTTGTAGTCGGCCGACCACTTGGACACCAGCGGGAAGATGAAGGAAGCGCCAGCGCCGGAGACCTCGGCGGTCACCTTGTCGCCGGCAGCGGACGGGGCGGCGGCTGCGTCGGCAGCCGGCTGCTGTGCAGCCTGCTTGTCGCCACCGCAGGCCGACAGGCCCAGGGCGATGGCCAGGGAAAGGGCGGCGAGGCCGGCCGAGTGCAGTTTCATGTTCACTCCATAGCGGGGAAGAGCCGACGTCGTCGGCGGATGCGGCTATGAAATGATGTTTTTGTTACAGCCGTATGACGTCCATGACAGAGGTGTCGGACATCACGTTCTGACAAGGGTTTCACGGGGTCAGCGGCCCCGTGGCGGGGCTGCCCGGCGCCGTCCGGGGCGCTGGAATGCGCGCGGCGGGCTCTTGTAGAGCCGAGCGCATGCTCGGCTGGCGGGCCGTAGTCGAGCATGGCTCGACTCTACAAAGGCGAAAAGCAGCCGGGCATGGGCTCGGCTCTGCAAGGGCAGGGGTCGGGCCAGGATCCCCCAAAACAGAAAGGCGCCAGACCCGAAGGTCCAGCGCCCGGTTGGGATCGGCGGGGGAGAGAGGACCCGCCGATCCCCGTTCCTGCGGGGGAACGCCTTGCTCAGTACTTCAGGTTCTGGGTCCAGTAGGTCTCGATCTGCTTGACCAGGGTGTCCGGCAGCGGCACGTAGTCCAGCTGCTTGGCCTGCGCATCACCGTTCTTGTAGATCCAGCGGAAGAACTCCTGGGTCGCCTTGGCGCCGGCCACGTTCTTCGGCTGCTTGCGCACCAGGATGAAGTTGGTGGCGGTGATCGGCCACGCCTGCTCGCCCGGGGCGTTGGTCATGACCAGGTAGAAGTCCTTGGCATTGGCCCAGTCAGCGCTGGCGGCCGCGGCCGAGAACGAGGCGTCCGACGGCTGCACGATCTTGCCGGCAGCATTCTTCATCGCCGCGTAGGACATCTTGTTCTGCAGGGCGTAGGACAGTTCGACGTAGCCGATGCCGCCCTTGATCTGCTTCACGTAGGCAGCGACGCCTTCGTTGCCCTTGCCGCCGATGCCGGCCGGCCACTGGACCGAGGTGCCTTCACCGACCTTGGTCTTCCACTCCGGGCTGACCTTGGACAGGTAGTTGACGAAGTTGAAGGTGGTGCCCGAACCGTCCGAACGGTGGACGATGGTGATCTTGGCGTTCGGCAGGGTCAGGCCGCTGTTCAGGGCAGCGATGGCCGGGTCGTTCCAGGTCTTGATCTTGCCCAGGAAGATGTTGGCCAGGGTCGGGCCGTCCAGCTTCAGCGCGCCCGGGGCAACGCCGGCCACGTTGATGACCGGCACCACGCCGCCGATGACCGACGGGAACTGGGCCAGGCCGGCAGCGGCCAGCTCTTCCGGCTTCAGCGGGGCATCGGACGAACCGAAGTCCACGGTCGCCGCCTTGATCTGGGCGATACCACCACCGGAACCGATGGACTGGTAGTTGACCTTCTTGCCGGTCGCGGTGCTGTAGTCCGCCGACCACTTGGACATGACCGGGTAGATGAACGAAGCGCCCGCGCCGGTGACATCGGCGGCGTTGGCGGCAAACACGGACGATGCAGCCAGGATGGCGACAGCGGCGCGCGACTTGAAGGCGTGGATCACGGGAGAGACTCCTGGGGTGGTCGAAGGGCGGCTGCCCAACGTTTCGGTGCACATTCCATAACGGTTACGTGACACGCCCGCGTCTGTCATATGACGCAACCGTGACACCCGTCATGAATGTCTCGGAACCCGCGCCAGAGGGCCTGTGGGTCCTTCGCGGCACGGTCGTAAAGCGAGCCTTGCAGCAGCCGTGGGCACTGCCCGGGCGCCGGTGCTGCGCAGGCGCCACCGCTCGGAGGGCAGGGCGGCGGGCCCCACAACGACGAAGGCACGGCCGGAGCCGTGCCTTCGTTGCAACGCGTGCTTCAGGTCTTACCAGAAGAACTGCGCGCGGGCTTCCAGGATGTTCGGATCGTCGTTGACGAAGCCGCGGGCGGTGGAGCTGTACTTCTTGCTGTCCACCATCACGTAGTTGACCATGAACTTGAAGTTCGAACGCCAGTACCAGTTGGCGCCGACGGTCCAGATGTCCATCTTGCCGCCCAGCACGCCATCGACGATCGGCGGACGACCGGCCACCGGGTTGGCCGACAGGTTGCCGTCGTTCAGATCCATGTGGTCGTAACGCACGCCCAGCTGCCACTGGCCGCCAGCCGGGTTGTTCGGCAGGCCGGTGCCCGGGGTGCCGCCCTTGTAGCTCCAGGTTTCGCCGGTCACGTTCCACACGCCGCTGATGTAGTAGCCGTCGCTGGTGTAGTTGTCGTGGTCGTAGCGCTTGGCCTTGCTGCTGTAGTACTCGGCCTGGGCCTTGAACGGGCCCTGGAAGTACATGGCTTCAGCGCCGAGGGTGCTGACGCGGTCGGTGTCGGTCATGTTGCCGCTGTCGACCAGACGCGCGGTGGCCAGGTCGGCGTTCGGACGGGCACGCACGCGCAGGGTGTCGGCGTCGGCGTCGTAGTCGACGTAGCTCAGGCCGAAGTGCAGGACCTGGCCCTTCTCGTTGATCGGGGCGAAGGTGCCGCGTGCGCCGTAGCCGCTGCCGTGGGCCAGGTTGCGGGTCAGTTCGCGGCCGAAGGCGCTGGCGGTGACCGACCAGTTGTCCTGGCCGTAGCTGTAGGCGCCACCGAGGCGGCGGGCGACCGCGTAGGTGTTGGTGACCGCAGCCTTGGAGATGAAATCGTTGTTCTTGGTGCTGGACAGTTCTTCCAGGCTGTTGGGCTGCTTGAACTGGCCGGCCTGGATGAAGTGGTTGGCGTTGCCCAGCAGCTTGTACTTCACGTTGGTGTCGAGGAACTTGTCGGCCTTGGCGTCATAGCCGACCACCCACTCCACGTTGCCCGGGCCCTTGCCCTTCAGCACCAGCTCGGCGCGACGCAGTTCGAATTCGCTGTCCTTGCCATTGCCGGCGTCACCGCCGTTGAGGTCCACGACGTCATTGTCGAACCAGTTGCCGTCGGCCTGGACCAGGCCTTCGAAGGTGATTTCCGAACCGCCGATCACATCGATGGCGACTTCAGCGTGAGCAGCCGGCACGTACAGCGCAGCAGCCACGGCCACCGTCAGGAGTTGGTGATGCAGTTTCATGGAGAGGAGCCTTGCAGGCAGGTGGGAAGATGCGCGCAGGCTAAAAGGTAAAGATTGCGTAAATGTGACAGTTCGCGCGCGGCAGGCATCCGCCGCAGGCCCCGTCGCGTCAGGGGCTGACGATGTAAACGCTTGCATGTGACGCTGCGGTTGCGCACGGATTGCAGTAGATCCACGCCACGCGTGGATGCCTGTCCTGCGCCCTACGCGGCGGTCTTTTCCTTGAACCGGCACAGGTCGGCAATCACGCACCCCGGGCAATCCGGCTTGCGCGCCTTGCACACGTAACGCCCGTGCAGGATCAGCCAGTGATGCGCATCGAGCAGGAACTCGGCCGGGATCGCCTTGACCAGGCGGTCCTCTACTTCGCGCACGTTCTTGCCCGGCGCCAGCCCGGTGCGGTTGGCCACGCGGAAGATGTGCGTATCGACTGCCATCACCGGTTCGCCGAACGCGGTGTTGAGCACCACGTTGGCCGTCTTGCGGCCGACCCCGGGCAGCGCTTCCAGCGCTTCGCGATCGCGTGGCACTTCGCCGTCGTACTTCTCCAGCAGGATCGCGCAGGTGGCGATCACGTTCTTCGCCTTCGCGTTGAACAGGCCGATGGTGGCGATGTATTTCTTCAGGCCGTCCTCACCGAGCGCGAGGATACTGGCCGGTGTATTGGCCACCGGGAACAACCGCC
Source organism: Stenotrophomonas sp. S39 (assembly GCF_016624665.1). NCBI lineage: Bacteria > Pseudomonadati > Pseudomonadota > Gammaproteobacteria > Lysobacterales > Lysobacteraceae > Stenotrophomonas > Stenotrophomonas sp. S39. The sequence continues at coordinate 22,966 of NZ_JACVTT010000064.1, forward strand.
GCGTCGCTTTGTTGACGCCCACGTCCGTGGCCTGCGCCGACAGTGCCACGGCCACCAGCAGCTCGAACGGCGAGCTGTATTCCAGTTCCGTCTTCGGGTGCGGGTTGAGTTCGCGCAGGCGGGTGAACATTTCCACCACGTCGGCGCGCGGCATCACGCTGCCACGACGCGCGGGTGTGCGCGTGGTCTTCTTTGCAGTGGCCATTACTGTTCCTTGCCTGCGGCGCGGGCCTTGGCCCGGGCGAGAATCGCGGCCGCCGCAGCGGGCAGCGCAGGCTTCACATCCGGTGCCGGCGCTGGTGTGCGACGTGCATCACGTTCGGCTTCGCGGCGCGCCAGGCGCACGGCACGCGCACGATAGCGCTCACGCGCGGCCCAGGCGTTCTGCAGGTCGTGCTGTACCTGCAGCAGGCGCTGCGGAAGTTCCGGGTGGCCGGGTACCAAGCGTGCGTCGGCCTCGCCGGCGACGTAGTCCATCAGGCCGGCCTGCAGGGCGCCATCGAGATCGTCTGCCTGGACCCGGGCGAACAGCTGCGCGGGGTTGGGTCGGGATGCCATGGGGTCAGCGGTTCTGGAATGCCGGCGGGCGACGCTGCAGGAACGCGCTGGTGCCTTCGCGCATGTCTTCGGTGGCGAACAGCAGGCCGAACTGCGCGCTTTCGTATTCCAGGCCCGCTTCCAGGCTGCATTCGCCGCCCACGTGCACGGCGTCCAGCAGGCCACGCAGGGCCAGCGGTGCCGAGCGGGCCAGCTGCCTGGCGACGTCCTGCACGCGGTTGTCCAGTTCGGCTGCCGGCACCACCTGGTTGACGATGCCCAGCGCGAGGGCGCGCCCGGCGTCGATTGGCGCGCCCAGCAGGCACAGTTCCAGGGTGGCCGCGCGGCCGCACAGGCGCAGCAGGCGCTGGCTACCACCGAAGCCGGGGATCAGCCCCAGGTTGATCTCTGGTTGGCCGACCTTGGCGGTATCGGCAGCGATGCGCAGGTGGCAGGCCATGGCCAGCTCCAGCCCGCCGCCCAGGGCAAAGCCGTTGACGCGGGCGATGACCGGCTTGGGCATGCGCTCGATCTGCCGCATCAGGGCCTGGCCCAGCAGGGAGAAATCACGTCCCTGAACCGCGCTGAGGGTGTTCATTTCGGCGATGTCGGCGCCGGCCACGAAGGCCTTGGGGCCGGCGCCGGTCAGCACCACCACGCGGACGTCAGCGTCGGCCGCCGCGGCGCTGAACGCCTCGGCCAGGGCCTGCAGGGTGGCCGCGTTGAGGGCGTTGAGCTTTTCCGGGCGCTGCACGGTGAGGGTGCGGATGGCACCGTCATCGGTCACGGCGACGGGGTGGTCGGCGGGGGCTGAGGCCACGGAAAACTCCTGGAACGTTAAAAAAAAGTGAGATTGAACTCTTGAAACGCAGGCGGGTCAAAGCCTGCGTGGTCAGTAGCGGTTACACGTTGTGGCCGGTATCCTAACCCGTCGCCTCAGGGCGGCGCAGAACGTCCCTGAGTTACCACCCCTGGAGAACTGTTTGATGAAGTTGCGTTCTATCGCGGTCGCCGTCGCGGCCCTGGCCCTGACGGGCAATGCCTTCGCCCAGGACGTCTCGTCCGAAAAGGGCAAGCTGAGCTACTACTTCGGTTACGACTACGGCAACAACCTGGCTGAGCTGACCGCCCGTGGTGAGCAGCTGGACATCAACTCGGTGGTGAAGGGCCTGCAGGACGCCTACGCCAAGAAGCAGCCGGCGATCACCGCCGATCAGCTGAAGCCGGCCGTTGAAGCGTTCCAGAAGCGCGAGCAGGGCCGTGCCCAGGCCGCCAAGGCCGAGTACGAAAAGGCTGCTGCCGAAAACAAGACCAAGAGCGACCAGTTCATTGCGGCCAACAAGTCCAAGGCGGGCGTGCAGTCCCTGCCGAGCGGCGTGCAGTACCGCGTGATCGAAGCCGGCAAGGGTGCCAAGCCGACCCAGGCCAACACCGTGCAGCTGGAAGTGGCCGGTCCGTATCCGTTCGGCCAGCGCCCGGCTGAAGCCCGCCCGGCCCAGCAGATTCCGTCGATCAAGGTCAGCGAAGTCGAAATGAAGGCCATGCGCGAGACCCTGCTGCAGATGCCGGCTGGCTCGAAGTGGGAAATCACCCTGCCGCCGGACCAGGCTTACGGTGCCGACCCGCGTACCGGCTTCCCGCCGAACGTGGCGGTGCAGTTCGAAGTCAAGCTGGTCAGCGTCAAGTAAAAAACGAAGCAGTGCAGACAACGCGCCGGTGGCTTCCACCGGCGCGTTTCTGTTTCCGCTGCGGGACGCGTGCGCCAACCCGGTAGAGTCGACCGTTGGTCGACTGCTCTTACCGCGCTGCGCGCGATCGTCGACTGACAGTCGACTCTACCGCCCATCCGCGTGTCGTGATCGTCCCCAACCGCAGCCATTCGCGCTACTGTTGCAGGGTGCAAACTTCGGAAGAACCGGCGCGTGTTGTTGCAAGCCCCTGCATTGGCGTGTGCAAGCTGGATCACAACCGGCTGTGCGCCGGGTGCGGGCGGCATATCGATGAAATCGCAGGGTGGTCGTCGATGAGCGATCGCGAACGCAGCCGCATCCTGCACCGCGTGCAACCCCTGCGCGAACAACTGCAGCAATCGCTGCGTGGCTCACTGGCCGACCATGAGCGCCTGCTGCGCGCGCTGCATCCGCTGGCCGAACCGCCGCAGGGCGACGGCTGGAACCGCAGCGAACTGAGTGACCTGCTGCCGCCTGGCCCGCCGGTGGAAGCCGCCGTGCTGGCCGGTATCGTGCCGCGTGCCGGTGGTGCCCAGGTCATCCTCACCCGCCGCACCGAAACCCTGCGCACCCATGGTGGCCAGGTCGGCTTTCCCGGCGGCCGCACCGAACCCGACGACCGCGACGCACTCGCCGCCGCACTGCGCGAGAGCCAGGAAGAAATCGCACTGGCACCGGGCCAGGTGCAGGCGCTGGGCTACCTCGATCCTTTCGTCACCATCACCGGCTACCGGGTGACCCCGGTGGTGGCGGTGGTCGATCCGGATTTCGTGCCGGTGCCGCAGCCCAGTGAAGTGGCCGAAGTGTTCGAGGTGCCGCTGGATTACCTGATGGCCGCCGACAACCTGCGCCAGGTCGAAATCAACCATCGCGGCCGCGTGCGCCATGTCCTGGAGTACGGCTGGCCTGGCCAGCGCATCTGGGGCGCCACCGCGGCCATCCTCTACAACCTGCGTCGCCGCCTGGAGCAAGTGCAATGAAGCCGATCGATCCGCCGTGGACCACCCTGGTCGATGTCGCCACGCTGGCCGCCGCCCTGGGCGAAGGCGTGCGCGTGGTTGATGCGCGCGCCACCGCCAGCATGGCCGTGCGCGTGGTGGATGCCCGCGCGGCCCTGGCCGATCCGCAGGCCGGGGCAGGGCAGTACGCGGCCGGGCATATCCCGGGCGCGGTACATGCCGATCTCAACCAGGATCTTTCCGATCTGCGCCGCAGCGGCCATGGCCGCCATCCGCTGCCCGACAGTGACGCGTTTGCCGCGCGCGTGGGCCAGTGGGGCATCGGCCAGGACACGCAGGTGGTGGTCTACGACGGCAGCGACGGCAGCATGGCCGCCGCACGCCTGTGGTGGCTGCTGCGCCTGATCGGCCACACCCGCGTGGCCGTGCTCGACGGCGGCATCGCTGCCTGGCAGGCCGCCGGCCATGCACTGGCCACCGGCCACAGCGAGGTGCCCGCGCAGCCGCCATATCCGGGCCGTTTCGACACCACCCAGGTGGCCTCGGCCGACGAGATCGCCGCGCGCCTCAAGCACGCCCCCGGCTGGCTGGTCGACGCCCGCGCCGGCGAGCGGTTCCGTGGCGAAGTGGAGCCGCTGGACCCGGTAGCCGGCCACGTTCCCGGCGCGGTCAACCGCCCGTTCGCCCTGAACGTTCTCGACGGCCACCTGCGCGACCCGCAGGAACTGCGTGCAGAACTGCAGGGCGTGATCGGCAACCAGGACCCGCAGCGTGTCGTGCTGATGTGCGGCTCGGGCGTGACCGCCTGCCACCTGCTGCTGGCCATGGAAAGCGCCGGCCTGAGCGGCGCCCGCATCTATGCCGATTCCTGGAGCGGATGGGTCAGCGACAGCACCCGCCCGGTGGCGACCGGCGCCTGAAAGCTCCGATTGAATCGACCCCGTGCCGACCAACGGTCGGCACCCACCAGAGCAGAGCGCCGCTCCGATAGATAGATGCCAGTAGATCCACGCCACGCGTGGATGAGGATCCCATCCCGTGCCGACCAACGGTCGGCACCCACCATCAGTCGGCACCCACCATCAGCAGCAGATTCCAACAGCCCGCAGGAAACTGTCGAAGGCGAGGTGGGTCCGGTTGCGGGGGCGTGAGCGGCATGGGCCCGAGGCATGCCTCGGGCGGGTTGGGCAGGACGCCCAACCCCGG
>NZ_JACVTT010000065.1:0-26851 GCF_016624665.1 Stenotrophomonas sp. S39
CGACCGTTGGTCGGCACGATTCAAATGCAGTGCCGACCAACGGTCGGCACCCACCCCCTCAACCGCCGCGCAGTTCCGCCAACTGGGCCTGCAGCTCGGCCACCGCGGCTTCCAGCTGGGCCACGCGCTCGGCCAGGCCGGGGTCGGCCGCTTCGCTGCCGCCACCGCCGCTGCTGGCGTACTTCGCGGCCAGCGCCGCACCGTCCACCTCACCGCACAGCAGGTGCATGTAGCGGTCCTCGCGCTGGCCGCTGGCGCGCGGCAGCACCACCAGCAGGGCGCGCTGCTGCAGGCGCTCGATGGCGTGGCGGGCTTCGCCCACATCGGCGAAGCGGTACAGGCGCTCGCTGCGGGTGACCAGCTCGCCCAGGGTCTGCGGCCCGCGCAGCAGCAGCATCGCCAGCAGCACGGTCTGCTGCCGGGTCAGGTCCAGCGCGGCCTGCAGGCGGTGCTCGTAGCGGTCGGCGCGCGAGGAGAAGTGCTGGCGCGCCAGGCCCAGTGTCTCCAGCTGGCGCAGGGCGTGCTGCACGCTGCCGGCATCGACGTTCATCACCGGCTCGCGGGCAGTCTTCTGGTTGGCTGCCGACTGTGCGGCGTTGACCGTCAGCGGGTAGGTGTCCGGGGTGGTCGCCTCCTTTTCCACCAGGCAGCCCAGCAGGCGGGCCTGGACGGCATCGAGCAGGGGGACGTCGGGGGTCTGGACGGGATCGGTCATGGCGGCCTCCGCAAGGCAACGGGTCAACCCCGAAGCATAGCCGTGCCACGGTCATCTTTGCCGGTAAAATGGCCGGGTATATCTGATTGCCGGTGAATCCTGATGCGTCGTCCCGTTTCCCTGTCCCTGACCCTGCTCGCCACTGCGGCGATCGGCCTGTCTGCCTGCAAGCGCGTGGACGCGCCTGCCGCCGAGACCCCCGCCCCCGATGCCCCGGCCGCGGCCGCCAAGGCCGACGGTGCGGTTGATGCGACCGCCAATGACAACCTCAATGCCGTGCTGTGGATGCAGCGTGCGCAGGAGTACAAGGCGATCACCGAACAGACCTACCGCGCCGCCGCCGACCACCTGGACGCCGCGCTGAAGGAAGCCCACTGGGATGCGCTGGTGCCGGAAGAACGCGGCAACGCGGCCAAGGGCCTGAAGCCGGCCGTGGTGCTGGACGTGGATGAAACCGTGCTGGACAACTCGCCCTACCAGGCGCGCCTGGTGCGCGACGGCAAGGAATACGACGAGCTGACCTGGGACCAGTGGGTGGCCGAGAAGAAGGCCAAGGCCATTCCCGGCGTGGTTGATTTCGCCAAGGCCGCCAATGCCAAGGGCGTGACCCTGCTGTACGTCTCCAACCGCGCCGTGCACCTGAAGGACGCGACCCTGGCCAACCTGCGCGAGCAGGGCCTGCCGGTGGCCGACGACAGCGTGTTCCTGGGCCTGGGCACCGTGGTCAAGGACTGCGAGCAGAACGGCAGCGAGAAGAACTGCCGCCGCCGCCTGGCCGGCCAGCAGTACCGCGTGCTGATGCAGTTCGGTGACCAGATGGGTGACTTCGTGGAAGTGACCGCCAACACCAACGAAGGCCGCGACGCGCTGCTGCAGCAGTACCACGACTGGTTCGGCGAGCGCTGGTGGATGCTGCCGAACCCGACCTACGGCGGTTTCGAGCCGGCCCAGTTCAACAATGACTACACCCAGTCGCGCCAGGCCCGCCACGACGCCAAGCGTGCGGCGCTGGATTACGCACCGTGAGCCGCGCACTGCTGCCGCTGCGCGATGACGAACGGCTGATCTTCGCCCTGGACGTGCCTGACCGCGTGCAGGCGCTGGAGTGGGTCGATCGCCTGGGCGACAGCGTGGCGTTCTACAAGATCGGCATGGAACTGCTCGCCTCCGGCGAGTACTTCCAGGTGCTGGAGGAGCTGGCGCGCCGCGACAAGCGCGTGTTCGTCGACCTGAAGTTCTTCGACATCCCGGCCACCGCTGCGGCGGTGATCAAGCGCCTGTCGCAGTGGCCGGTCAGCTACGCCACCATCCACGGCTGGCACCCGGCGATGATGGAGGCCTGCGCGGCCGCCAACAGCAGCGACATGCGCCTGCTGGCGGTGACCGTGCTGACCTCGATGGGGCGCCCGGACCTGGCGCAGATGGGCATCGACCGCGAGCCGGTGGACGTGGTGGTCGAGCGCGCGCTGGCCGCCCAGGCCGCCGGCATCGACGGCGTGATCGCCTCCGGCCAGGAAGCGGGCCCGATCCGCGCCGCCACCGGCGCCGGGTTCTCGATCGTCTGCCCGGGCATCCGTCCGGGGGGCCCGGTCGGCGATGACCAGAAGCGCACCGTCGGCGTGGCCCAGGCCTTCGCCGATGGCGCCGATGCCATCGTGGTCGGCCGCCCGATCCGCCTGGCCGCCGATCCGCAGGCGGCCGCGCGGGCCATCCAGCAGGAAATCGCGTCGGCTCTGGCTGCACGCTGAGCCTGCCGGCGCCGCCGGTCACAGCGCAACACCGAACGCCATCCCGCCCCGTGTGGGATGGCGTTCGCATTTGTGGGCCCAGCGCTGTCGCTGTCGACCCCGCAGCGAAAAACCGTGCGCACGGTCGCACTGGATCCGAACGCCGCTCCCTCCCAATCGATGCACCGGCGCCGCCCACGGCTGCGCCGGTTCCAACCATCAGAGAGGGAGTACACGGATATGTATCGCAGCACCTCTGCAGTGCTTGCCGGCCTGTTGCTGGCTGTCAGCGCGGCGCCCGCTTTCGCCGCACCCGAGCCCCGCGAAACGCCGCGCATCATCGGCGGCGAGGACGCCCAGCCGGGGCAGTACCCGTTCATGGTCAGCATCCAGGGCGTTTTCGACGGTGACACCGACCATGACCGCCACTTCTGCGGCGGCACCCTCATTTCGCCGTCGTGGGTGCTGACCGCCGCGCACTGCATGCAGGGTGAAGCGCCCGCCGGAATCGCGGTGGCCGGCAATGTCACCGCGCTGTCCACCGACGCCGCGCCGCGCGCCTCCAACGTCAAGGCCATCCATGTGCATCCGGCCTTCAACAGCGGCAACTCGCTGGAGCACGACGTGGCCCTCATCCAGCTTGATGCGCCGCTGGCCGATGCCCAGCCGGTGACCCTGCGCCTGCGCCCGGATGCCAGCTACCTCAAGCCCGGCCGCGACTTCACCGTCATTGGCTGGGGCGACACCGATATCGGCGATGGCCGGGTCTATCCCACCCAGCTGCAGACGGTGAAGGTACCGTTCGTGCCATTTGCCGAGTGCCAGCAGGCCTATGCCGGCGAACTGCAGCGCGGGAAGGTCATCTGCGCCGGGCGCGAAGGCATGGACAGCTGCCAGGGCGATTCCGGCGGCCCGCTGCTGCTCAAGCTGCGCGAGGGATGGACCCAGTTCGGCGTCGTCAGCTGGGGCGAGGGCTGCGCGCTGGCCGGTTACCCCGGCGTTTATGCCCGAATCGCCGAAAAACATGCCGTAGATTTCATTGAATCGGTCTGGCAGAAGAATTGATTCAATAAAATCAATTATTTAAGTCGTGTTACATCACGTGTTGCCTTAACTTCGGCGGCGGCGTAGCATCGCCGCCATCCGGCCCCTGGGCCGGAGATGTGCCACAACTGTCCACCGGCCCCGCGCCGGTTTGAAGAGCCTGCGATCCCCGTGATCCGGGCTCTTTTTTTATCGCCCGGGGTCGGATCCCTTTCGCCTGCGAAAGGGCTCTGACCCCGCCGATCGGCTCCCTTCCTGGCCAAACCGTGACCGCACGGCTTGCCGCTGTCACCTTGCAGGCCGCAAGATGCGGGCCGGTACGGGGAGTCCGATTGCATGAGCGTGGCAGTGCGACGAAGGTCTGCGCGTGGATGGGGGCTGGCAGCCATGGTGCTTCTGGCGATGGCCGCGTGTCGCCAATCCGGCAGCGACCCGGCCAAGCCGGCGGCCGAGCCGGTGGCGGCGGTGCAGGCCATGGCCCAGCGCCTGGTCGAGGATGATCTGGTCGGGTACGCGCGCCTGTCGGTGCCGCCGGGCCAGTACCAGCGCCTGCAACAGGCCTGGACCGAGGGCCACAGCCAGTGGCCACTGGGCGAGCTGCCTCTGGGCGACCAGATGCTGCCGATGCTGGCCGCCCTGCGCGAGCCGCAGGCCGCCACCCAGCTGCAGCGCAGTTTCGACCGCCAGCTGGCCGGCCAGGCCAGCGCGGTGCGCCAGGCGGCGCAGTCGATGGGCAACTTCGGCGTGCAGTACCTGCGCCACCAGAAGGGCTACACCCCCAGCCAGCAGACGCACTACATCGCCCTGGTGGAAACCCTGGCCGGCTGGGCGCAGGGCGCGCCGATCAGCGACCGGGCCCGCGCCCGCAGCAGCATCGCCGCCCTGGTCGAGGCCGCCGCCAAGGTGGGCTTCGACGATGAGGACGGCCTGCGTGCAGCCGGCATGGAAGGCAGCCTGCAGCAGCTGGCGCCGTTCCTGCACACGGTCAAGGCGGTCCTGGCCAGCTACGGGCTGGGCGTGGACGACGCCCTGCGCAGCCTGCGCGGGGAACTGCTTTCGGTGGAAGGCGACAACGCCCTGGTGCGCATGGAGTACGAGCTGGCCGGGCGCACCCTGCAGCTGCAGCTGCCGCTGAGCCGGCGTGAAGGCCACTGGTACCTGACCCGCACCCTGGCCGATACCGATGCCCTGCTGCGCAAGGCCGATGCGGCCCGCGCGGTGGCCGCGCCGGCGCCTGCGCAGGCCCCCGCCGCCGGCGGGGAAGCGGCAACCACGCCGCCTAAGCCATAATGGCGCCGATGTCGAAACAGAACCCGCTGCCGTTCCCCGGCGAAGAACCCCAGCAGACGCCCGCCGATCCGGCCGCGGCGTCTCCCTCGACCGGCACCGGCCCCAACCCGGTGCCGCCGCCCGCGCACGCCCGTCCCGCTGGCCGGCGCCCCCTTTGGGCGCGCCTGCTGGGCCGCCTGGTCGAGCCGTGGCTGGCCCTGAAGATCGAGCCGGAAGACCCGGGCCAGTACAACGATGGCCGCCCGGTGGTCTACGTGCTGGAAGACTACGGCCTGTCCAACGCGCTGATCCTGGACAAGGCCTGCCGCCAGGCCGGCCTGCCCTCGCCGCTGGTGCCGCTGGCCGGCGACCCGACCGGCCGCAAGCGCGCCTACCTGGCCCTGTCGCGGCGCAGTTCCAGCAACTCGCTCATTCCCGAGCAGCGCGGTGCCAAGACCCATTCCGATTCGCTGGCCAAGGTGCTGCAGGCACATCGCGTGCGCGATGACCTGGACGTGCATCTGGTGCCGGTATCGATCTTCGTCGGCCGCGCGCCGGACAAGCAGAGCGGCTGGTTCGCCGTGCTGTTCTCGGAAAACTGGGCGCTGGTCGGCCGTTTCCGCCGCCTGCTGGGCCTGCTGCTGAACGGCCGCAGCACCATCGTGCGCTTCGCCCCGCCGATCTCGCTGCGCAGCACCGTGGACGAGGGCCTGGAGCCCGAGCGCACCGTGCGCAAGCTGCAGCGCGTGCTGCGTACCCATTTCCGCCGCATCCGCGAATCGGTCATCGGCCCCGACCTGTCCACCCGCCGCCTGCTGGTGGACCAGGTGCTGGCCGCCGAACCGGTGCGCGAGGCGATTGCCGCCCAGGCCAAGCGCGACAACTCCAAGCCCGCCGATGCCTGGAAGAAGGCGCACGCCTACGCCTGGGAAATCGCCGCCGACTATTCCAGCCCGGTGGTGCGCTCGGCCAGCTTCATGCTCAGCCACGTGTGGAACCGCATCTACGCTGGCGTGCTGGTGCACCACCTGGACAAGTTCAAGGCCGCCGCGCCGGGCCACGAAGTGGTGTACGTGCCCAGCCACCGCAGCCACATGGACTACCTGCTGCTGTCCTACCTGTTGTACGACCGTGGCATCGTGCCGCCGCACATCGTGGCCGGCATCAACCTGAACCTGCCGGTGGTCGGCACCCTGCTGCGCAAGGGCGGTGCGTTCTTCATCCGCCGCTCGATCCGCGGCAACGCGCTGTACTCGGCCGTGCTCAGCGAATACGTCGCGCAGCTGGTGGCCGGCGGCTATTCCATCGAGTACTTCGTCGAGGGTGGCCGCTCGCGCACCGGGCGCCTGCTGCAGCCCAAGGGCGGCATGATCTCGATGACCCTGCGCGCGTTCCTGCGCCAGCCGCGCAAGCCCGTGCTGTTCCAGCCCATCTACATCGGCTACGAGAAGCTGATGGAAGGCGGCAGCTACCTGGACGAGCTGTCCGGGCGGCCGAAGGAGAAGGAATCGATCTGGTCGCTGCTGTGGGGCATCCCCAAGGTGCTCAAGCAGAACTACGGCCAGGTGGTGGTGAACTTCGGCGAACCGATCGCCCTGAACGACGTGCTGGCCGAGAAGGCGCCGGAGTGGAACGGCGAGGCGGTGCCGGAGGACGAGAAGCCGTCGTGGCTGTCGACCACCGTGGACACCCTGGCCGACCGCATCCAGGTGCGCATCAACGGTGCCGCCGACGTCAACCCGATCAACCTGCTGGCGCTGGCGCTGCTGTCCACGCCCAAGCACGCGATGGGCGAGGCCGACCTGATCGCGCAGATCGAGCTGTGCAAGACGCTGCTGGAAGAGATGCCGTATTCGGGCCGGGTGACGGTGACCCCGCACTCGCCGGAGCGCATCATCGCCCACGCCGAGGAAATCAACGTCCTCACCCGCATCAAGCACCCGCTGGGCGACGTGCTCAGCGTCAGCGGCGATACCGCGGTGCTGCTCAGCTACTTCCGCAACAACGTGGTGCACCTGTTCACCGCCTCGTCGTGGGTGGCCTGCTGCTTCCAGAACAACCGCCGCATGAGCCGCACCGGCCTGGTCCGCCTGGGCCGCACCGTGTACCCGTTCCTGCAGGCCGAGCTGTTCCTGCCGTGGAGCGAGGACGAGTTCGCCCAGCGCATCGAGCAGACCATCGACGTGTTCATCCGCGAAGGCCTGCTGCAGCAGGTCAACGACGATGACGGCGGCATGCTGACCCGCAACACCGGGCAGACCGACGAGGTGTTCCGCCTGCGTGCCATCGGCCATTCGCTGCAGCAGGCGTTCGAGCGGTACTACATCGCCATTTCGGTGCTGGTGAAGAACGGCCCGGGCACGCTGGGCACCGCCGAGCTGGAAAGCCTGTGCCAGCAGGCCGCGCAGCGCCTGAGCCTGCTGTACGCGCCGGCCGCGCCGGAGTTCTTCGACAAGTCGCTGTTCCGTGGCTTCATCCAGAAGCTGCGCGAGCTGCGCCTGGTGTGGCCGGACGAGAACAGCAAGCTGCTGTTCGACGACCGCCTGGACAGCTGGGCCAAGGATGCCAAGTTCATCCTCGGCCGCGAACTGCGCCACACCATCGAGCGCGTCAGCCCGGAAGCGGCGCGCCCGGAAGAACCGACGCCGCAGCCATGAACCGCGCTGGCCGGTGGATCAGCCCCGCGTGGCTGCTGCCGGCCCTGCTGCTCGCCGCCGGCACTGCCCAGGCGGCGCCGGCCTGCGTGGAGGACACCCTGCCGGGGCGGTTGGCCGATGCACCGATGCGCCTGTGCGTGGACGCCGGCGACGGCGCTGTGCCGCGCTACAGCCTGTGGCTGGCCGGTGCCGAGCGCATTGCCGGCGATGAAGACGCGGCTGTCGGCGCGGGCCTGCAGGGCGACTGGTACGGCCACCCGCTGCGCCTGCTCTGCCGCGTGGACGGGCCCGTGCGCCGCTGCGCGCTGAGCGTCGACGGCGAACCGGCGTGGAACGCCGACATCCCGGACAGGTAGATCCACGCCATGCGTGGATGGGGCCCCGGTTACGCCGGCTCGTCGGGAATCTGCAGGCTTTCCAGCTTGGCGATGCAGTCCTTCAACTGCAGCTTGCGCCGCTTCAGCCGTTTCGACTCCAGCTCGTCCTCGCCATTGGCGGCCATCCGGGTGATCTGTTCATCCAGCACGCGGTGTTCGGCGCGCAGGGCGACGAGGCGTTCGACGATCTCGGCGGGGCTGTAGGTATCCACAGCCTCCGAGCATACACAGCGCCGATGACCATCGGGAGAGGGCGGCCCCGCGCCGCGGCCGGCGCCGGCCCCAAGCCGGTAGAATGGAGCCCATGAGCGCCGTGATTTCCCTGCCCGATCCCCTGCCGCGTGCGACTGTCGCACCGCGCCGGGACGTGGGCGCGGAGCACCGGCTGGCAAAGCGCCTGCGCCGCCAGGTCGGCCAGGCCATTGCCGACTTCGGCATGATCGAGGCCGGTGACAAGGTCATGGTCTGCCTGTCCGGCGGCAAGGACAGCTACACCCTGCTGGACCTGCTGCTGCAGCTGCAGAAGAAGGCGCCGGTGCCGTTCGAGCTGGTGGCGGTGAACCTGGACCAGAAGCAGCCCGGTTTCCCCGAACACGTGCTGCCGCAGTACCTGGCCAGCCTGGGCGTGCCGTACCAGATCATCGAGCAGGACACCTATTCGGTGGTCAGCCGGGTCATCCCCGAAGGCCGCACGATGTGTTCGCTGTGCTCGCGCCTGCGCCGCGGCGCGCTGTACAACCACGCCGAGAAGCACGGCTTCACCCGCATCGCGCTGGGCCACCACCGCGACGACATGGTGGCCACCTTCTTCATGAACCTGTTCCACCACGCCAAGCTGTCGGGCATGCCGCCGAAACTGCGCAGCGACGACGGCCGCCACGTGGTCATCCGCCCACTGGCCTACGTACGCGAGCACGACATCGTCGCGTACGCCCGGGCCCGTGATTTCCCGATCATCCCGTGCAACCTGTGTGGCAGCCAGGAAAACCTGCAACGCCGCCAGGTCGGGCTGATGCTCCAGCAGTGGGAAAAGGACCATCCCGGCCGCATCGACCAGATCGCCCGCGCCATGGGCCAGATCCACCCCTCGCAGCTGGCCGATGCCAGCCTGTTCGACTTCATGGCGCTGGGCCGTCGCGACGCTGCACCGGTGTCCGATGCCCACGCCTGGCTGGCCGGTTTCCCGGCCGATGCCGACGCAGTTCCCGAGACGCCCGCCGCTTAAGGTGGGACGCCCTTCCTCTTCGCCATCCGGAATTCCATGTTCTTTCGCAACCTGACGTTCTTCCGTTTCCCGACCACCACCGATTTCTCCGAAGTGGACACCCTGCTGCCGCACGCCCTGCTCAAGCCGGTCGGTGCGCTGGAAATGAATTCGCGCGGCTTCATCTCGCCCTTCGGCCGCGAGGAGAAGGAACTGCTGTCGCACCGCATCGCCGAACACCTGTGGCTGACCGTGGGCGGCGAGGACAAGATCCTGCCGGCGGCGGTGGTCAACGACCTGCTCGAGCGCAAACTGGAGGAAATCGAGGAGAAGGAAGGCCGCCGCCCCGGTGGCCGCGAGCGCAAGCGCATGAAGGACGACCTGCTGCATGAACTGCTGCCGCGCGCCTTCGTGAAGTCCTCGCGCAACGATGCCTTCATCGACCTGCAGCACGGCTACGTCGCGGTGGACACCTCCAGCCGCAAGACCGGCGAGTACTTCATGTCCGACATCCGTGGGCTGCTCGGCAGCTTCCCGGCCATGCCGCTGAACGCCGAAGTCGCGCCGCGCTCGATACTGACCGGCTGGATCGCCGGCGAGCCGCTGCCGACCGGCCTGAGCCTGGGCGAAGAGTGCGAGATGAAGGACCCGGTGGAAGGCGGCGCGGTGGTCAAGTGCCAGCACCAGGAACTGCGCTGCGACGAGATCGACAAGCACCTGGATGCCGGCAAGCAGGTGACCAAGCTGGCCCTGATCTTCGAGGACAACCTGTCCTTCGTCATCGGCGACGACCTGATCGTGCGCAAGCTGAAGTTCCTCGACGGTGCCCTGGACCAGCTGGAGCATGCCGACGAAGACGGCCGCCGCGCCGAGTTCGACGCCCGCTTCGCCCTGCAGAGCGCCGAGATCCGTCGCCTGTTCCTGTTGCTGGAAGAAGCCTTCAAGCTCAGCAAGGCTGACTGAACAGGCACTGCGCGGGCCGCCGGTCATCCAGCGGCCCCGCGCAGCGCTATGCTGGGCACATGAGCCGCCTGCTGCGCCGCCTGATCGGCCCGACCCCGCCCGCCACCGTGCAGCGCGACACCGTTCGCCTGCGCCTGGATGATGCCGAGATCGAGGTACTGCGCGTGCGTGATCCACGCGCGCGCCGCATCAAGCTGAGCGTGGACGAGCGCGGTGCGCGCCTGACCCTGCCGCCGCGGGCGAGCCTGGTGATGGGCGAGCGCTTCCTCGAACAGCACCGCGACTGGCTGGCGCAGCAGCTGCGCGTCTACCAGGACAACGGCCTGCCGGCGCCGCTGCAACCGGGCGAGGACGGCATGCTGCCGCTGCGCGGTGAACTGCTGCCGGTGCGCTGGCAGGAAGGCCGCTTCGCGCGGCTGGAGATCGACGGCGACGGCGCCTGCGTGCAATGGCCGACCCGTGCCGGCGATGCCACCCTGCGCCGTCTGCTGCGCGAGTTCTACGAGGCGCAGACCCGCGCCGACGTTGGCCGCTGGCTGCCGAAGTACCTGCCCGGCCTGCCGCGCGCACCCAGCCGCGTGCGGCTGAAGGTGATGTCCTCGCAATGGGGCTCGCTGGCCCCGGACGGCAGCATGGCGCTGGACCTGGCCCTGGTGCTGGGCCGCCCGGACGCCTTCGAATACGTGCTGGTGCACGAACTCTGCCACCTGATCCAGCCCAACCACTCGCCCGCGTTCTGGCACGAAGTGGAACAGCGCTTCCCCGCCTGGCGCGAACAGCGCGATTACTTCCAGCTGGAAGGCCGCAGACTCAAGGCCATGCTCCGCCAGCTTTTGTAACTGTAGCGCCGAGCCCATGCTCGGCTGCCGTTGAATGCAGCCGAGCACGGGCTCGGCTCTACAGAAGCGTGCGCAGCCCACCCCACCCGGCCAAGCCACGACGCCAGTCGACTAACAGTCGACTCTACCTGCCGTTGGCCGCAATCATGACCGGGCCGCGCGCAACGCCGCCGCCGTCGCCCAGCGTGCCGCCACCCGCGGCGCCGTGATGCACACCGCCTGGTCGGTCACCGTCGTCACCGCCCGCTCCAGCAGCTGGATGTCAGCCTCGTGCTGGCGCGCCACGTGCGGATCCTCGAAGAAGATCGCGCGCTGGCACCGCCCCTCCAGCACCCGGTCGGCAATCTGCGCATCACCGCCCATCGGGCCGCTCTGGTAGCGCGTCACCCACGGTGCATCGCTGGGCCAGCCGCGGCTCCAAGCCAGTTCGTTCAGGCGCTGGCCGGTGGTGCCGGTCGCCACGCGCTCGCCGAAGCGCGCCAGTACATCGAAGTGCTCGTCGGCGAAGGCCAGCATCGCCGGCTTCATCGCATCGTGGGCGATCAGCGCCAGGGTCTGTCCCTCGAACGCGTGCAGGTCATCGGCGCCGGCATCGGCCGCCAGCCCGGCGTGGATGCGTTCGTTCTCGATCCAGTCGCGCGCGGTGGCCACCGTCGAAATGAACGGCTTGCCGTGGATCACGCACTGCCGCTTGAGCGCGGTCGCTTCGGGAAACACCGACGAAGGATCGACCGGATCGATGAAGTAGATCGCGCCATCGAGGGTCCGCTCCGGGCCCATGCCGACCACTTCGGCCACCAGCTTCATCAGGCCGCCCTGGCGCCCGTAGGGATAGCGCTGCAGGCCTGCATAACCGGCCAGGAAGCCGTTGCGCTCGATGGCGTCGTGGGTGCGCCCGACCGCATGCAGGGACACGCCCAGCTCGCGCAGGCCCGGCTCGCTGGCACGCAGCCAGCGGAACAGCGCAGCGCGCGCGTCATGGTGGTGCAGGCGGTTGGCGGCCAGGCCGATGCGCATCGCGGGCTCCCTCAGTGGTAGAGGCGGCAGTGTATGTCGCTATCAGCACCACTGGAGCGTTTTGCAATTTTCCTCATTGCTGCTGCGCGCCGTGTCGCTAGCGTGGCAGGTGGCTGCTGCGTCGTGCAGCCGTGTGTCTGGCCTGCGGCGTGAGGAGTTCTTCGTGAGTGTCGCTGGTTGTCCTGATGCCGCCGCTGCGCACCGCCGCTGGCGTTGTGGCGGCGTGCTGCTGGTCCTGCTGGTGGCCCTGCCGGTCGCCGCCAGCCAGCCACAGCCGTGGTCGCGCGGGTTGGCCGCCGCGTTGCTGGCCCTGCTCGGGCTGGGCCTGCTGCATGCCCTCGGACGCTGGCGGCTGCGACGCGAAATGCAGCGCCGCCGCGCACTGCAGCAGCGCCTGCAGATACTCAGCGCTGGCCTGCCGGCGGTGGTCTATCGGGTGCGGCGCAGCGGAGGTGGCGATTACAGCGTGCCCTACCTTGCGGGTGACGTGCACGCCCTGTTCGGCATCGACGTGGACAGCGCGCGTGTCGAGCATGCACGTCTGCTGGCGGCCGTGCATCCGGACGACCGCGCATCGGTGATGGCCCATGTCGAGGCCGCGGCACGGGTGCGCGGTCCGATCGACGTCACCTTCCGCAGCCAGGGGCGGATGGGCTGGCGCTGGATGCGCTCGCACGGGCGACCGCTGCCCCGTGGCGACGGTGACAGCCACGCAGTCGAATGGCGTGGCTACTGGATGGACGTGACCGAAGCACAGCGGCATGCGCGCGCCCTGGACGAGGCCCGCCGCGAGGCCGAGCAGGCGGTCGTGGCCAAGGCCCACTTCCTGGCGGCCATGCGCCAGGAGATCGGTGCGCCGATGAACACCCTGGTGGGCATGCTCGATGGCCTGGCCGGTACGCGGCTGGACCCGCGGCAGCGGCACCTGCTGGCCAGCCTCGAGGAGGCCGCCGTGATGCTCCGGCAGATCCTCGACGAGGTGCTGGACAGCGCGCGGCAGCCGATCGGCAGCCGGCCCCCGCAGGCCGTGCCGACCGACCTGGCCGCGCTGCTGCGGGGCGTGCAGCGCCTGCTGGCACCGCTGGCCGCGAGCAAGGGCCTGCAGCTGCGCTGCGTGCTGGATCCGGCGCTGCAGGCCCGCTCGAGGGTCGATGGCCTGCGACTGCAGCAGATCCTGTTCAACCTGGCCGGCAATGCGCTCAAGTTCACCGCGCACGGCGGGGTGGAGCTGCGCCTGCAGGTGCTGCGCCAGGCCGCCTCCGGCCAGCACCTGCGCGTGCAGGTGGCCGACACCGGCGTGGGCATCAGCCCGGCGCGGCAGCAGGCGGTGTTTGCGCCCTACACCCAGGCCGAAGCGTCCACCCCGCGCCGCTTCGGTGGCAGCGGCCTGGGCCTGGCCATCTGCCGCGAGCTGGCCGCCGCACTGGGCGGCGAACTGCAGCTGCACAGCGTTCCCGGCGAGGGCACCACCGTCAGCCTCGACGTGTACCTGCCCGCGTGCGACGCCCCTCCAGCGTCGGCGCCACGGGTCGCACAGGCGGCGGCGACGGCCGGATCAGTGTGCCAGTAGACGCACGATGCTGGCCGCGGCGTCGCGGCCCTCGGCGACGGCGGTCACCACCAGGTCCGCGCCGCGCACCGCATCGCCACCGGCGAACAGGCGCGGGTGGGCGGTCTGGTACGGCAACCGGTCATTGCCACCGGCGACGATGCGGCCGTTGGCCTGGCCTTCCACGCCGTGTTCGGTCAGCCACGCCGGCAGGGTCGGCGAGAAGCCGAAGGCAATGATCACCACGTCCGCCTCCAGCAGCGATTCGCTGCCCTCGATCGGCACCGCGTTCTGGCGGCCATTGGCATCGGGTTCGCCCAGGCGGGTCTCGACCACGGTCACGCCGATCACTTCGTCATCGGCACCGGCTTCGATCGACAGCGGCTGGCGGTTGAACAGGAAACGCACGCCCTCCTCGCGGGCGTTGGCCACTTCGCGCGCACTGCCGGGCATGTTGGCCTCGTCGCGGCGGTAGGCGCAGGTCACCTTGGCCGCGCCCAGGCGCACGGCGCTGCGTACGCAGTCCATGCCGGTGTCGCCGCCGCCGAGCACCACCACGCGCTTGCCGTTGAGATCGGGCAGGGCGATGGTGTCCTCCCAGCCGGCAATCGGCCGGCCCTTCGGATCATCGCCGCTGACGATGCGGCTGTTCTGCACCAGGAACGGCAGGGCCGGCAGCACGCCCTTCAGGTCCTGCCCGTCCAGCCCGCCATCGGTGTAGCGGTAGGCGCCGGTGCCGACGAAGACCGCATCGTGGCTGTCCAGCAACTGCTGCACGCTGACATCGCGGCCGATCTCCACGCCCAGGCGGAACTGCACGCCCATGCCCTCCAGCACCTCGCGGCGGCGGTGGATCACGTCCTTGTCCAGCTTGAAGCTGGGGATGCCGAACTGCAGCAGGCCGCCGATCTGTTCGTAGCGGTCATAGACCACGGCGGTGATGCCGGCACGCGCCAGGCGGTCGGCGCAGGCCAGGCCGGCCGGGCCGGCACCGATCACCGCCACGCTCTGGCCGGTGGGCTGCACCGCGCCCAGATCCGGGCGCCAGCCGCTGGCCAGGGCGGTATCGACGATGTACTTCTCCACCGCACCGATGGTCACCGCGCCGAATTCCTCCAGCGTGCAGCTGCCTTCGCACAGGCGGTCCTGCGGGCAGACGCGGCCGCACACTTCCGGCAGCGGGTTGGTGCTGTGGCACAGCGTGGCCGCTTCGTGGATGCGGTTTTCCTGCACCAGCTGCAGCCACTGCGGGATGGCGTTGTGCACGGGGCACTTCCAGCTGCAGTACGGGTTGCCGCAATCCAGGCAGCGGCCGGCCTGGTACTGGGCGTCTTCCTTGCCGAACTTGCCGTACAGCTCACCCCAGTCGCCGGAGGTGCGCAGTTCGACCGGGATGCGCTGCGGCATGGTCCGGGGCAGGTCGAGGAACTGGAAAGCGTGCTTGCGGCTCATGGCTGGCTCTGGAATGCGAAGGGGAACGTTGCCGGCCAGTGGCCGGCACTACCGGGCGGAATCACGCGGCGCGTCGCAGGGTTTCAGTCAGCGACTCGATGCTGGCGGCCTTGGGTTTGACCAGCCAGAACTTGCCGATGTAATCGCGGAACTCGTCCATGATCTGCTGCGCCCAGATGCTGCCGGTCAGCTCGCGGTGGCGGCCGATCAGGCGGTGCAGGTGCTGGCGGTAGTTCTCGAAGCCCTCGGCCGACACGCGGTGGATGTCGATCAGCTCGTGGTTGTAGCGGTCGACGAAATCGCGATCCACGTCCAGCACGTAGGCCAGACCACCGGTGAAGCCGGCGCCGAAGTTCAGGCCGACCTTGCCCAGCACCAGCACCACGCCATCGGTCATGTACTCGCAGCAGTGGTCACCGGCACCTTCCACCACCGCCAGCGCGCCGGAGTTGCGCACCGCAAAGCGCTCGCCCGCGCGGCCGGCGGCAAACAGCTCGCCACCGGTGGCGCCGTACAGGCAGGTGTTGCCGATGATGGCGGTGCTGCGGGCCTCGAAGCGCGCGCCACGCGGCGGGCGCACCACCAGGCGGCCACCGGCCATGCCCTTGCCGACGTAGTCGTTGGCTTCGCCTTCCACTTCCAGGTGCAGGCCGCCGACGTTGAAGGCACCGAAACTCTGCCCGGCGCTGCCGCGGAAGCGCAGTTCCAGCGGTGCCTCGGCCATGCCCTGGTTGCCATGCGCTCGGGCCACGGCACCGGCCAGGCGGGTGCCGATGCTGCGGTCGGTGTTGTGGATCAGGAAGCGGTGTTCGCCGCCCTGCTTGTGTTCGATGGCTGCGGCCAGCAGGCCATCCATCTGCGTGGCCAGGCTGTCCGGCGATTCGTACAGGCGCTGCGCGGCGCAGTGGCTGCCTTCGTAACGGGCATCGGCCAGCAGGCGTGAAAGGTCCACGCGCACGCCATCGCGCGGCGCCGCCTCGATCTGCCGCAGCAGGTCGGTACGGCCGACGATCTCCTCCAGCGAACGCGCGCCCAGGTAGGACAGCCAGCCGCGCACTTCCTCGGCCAGCAGGCGGAAGAAGTTCTCCACGCGTTCGGGCTGGCCGGTGAAGTGGTTCTCGCGCAGGCGGTCGTCCTGGGTGGCCACGCCGGTGGCGCAGTTGTTGAGGTGGCAGATGCGCAGGTACTTGCAGCCCAGCACGATCATCGGCGCGGTGCCGAAGCCGAAGCTGTCCGCGCCCAGCAGCGCGGCCTTGACCACGTCCAGGCCGGTCTTCAGGCCGCCATCGGTCTGCAGCAGGGTGCGCCCGCGCAGGTCGTTGGCCAGCAGCGCCTGGTGCGCTTCGGCCACGCCCAGTTCCCACGGCACGCCGGCATAGCGGATCGAGCTGACCGGCGAGGCGCCGGTGCCGCCGTCATGGCCGGAGATGGTGATCAGGTCCGCACCGGCCTTGACCACGCCGGCGGCAATCGTGCCGACGCCGGCATGGCTGACCAGCTTCACCGACACCAGCGCGGTCGGGTTGACCTGCTTCAGGTCGTAGATCAGCTGCGCGAGGTCTTCGATGGAGTAGATGTCGTGGTGCGGCGGCGGCGAGATCAGGCCGATGCCCGGCTTGGCATAGCGCAGGCGAGCGATCAGTTCGTTGACCTTGTGGCCGGGCAGCTGGCCGCCTTCGCCGGGCTTGGCGCCTTGGGCGACCTTGATCTGCAGCACCTCTGCGTTCACCAGGTACTCGGCGGTGACGCCGAAGCGGCCCGAGGCCACCTGCTTGATCTTGCTGCGGCGCTGCGTGCCGTAGCGCGCGGGGTCTTCGCCACCTTCGCCGGAATTGCTGCGGCCGCCGAGGCGGTTCATGGCGATGGCCAGCGCTTCATGCGCTTCCGGCGACAGTGCGCCGAGGCTGATGGCGGCGGTGTCGAAGCGCGGGAACAGTTCGCTGGCTGCGGCGACCTCGTCCAGTGGTACCGACGTCGCCGCCGGCACCAGTTCCAGCAGGTCGCGCAGCGCCGACGGCGGCCGTGCATGCACGGCATCGCAGTACTGCTGCCAGGCACGCGGGTCACCGCTGCGCGCCGCGCGCTGCAGGGTGGTCACCACGTCCGGGTTGTACATGTGGTATTCGCCGCCGTGCACGTACTTCAGCAGGCCACCGACATCCACGCCCTGCTGCGCATCCCAGGCCTGCGCGCACAATTCGCGTGCGTCGGCATCCAAGCGCGCGAAACCGGCGCCGCCGATGCGCGAGGCGGTATCGGGGAAGCACAGGCCCACCACCTCCGGTTCCAGGCCGATGATCTCGAACAGCTGCGCGCCGCGGTAGCTGGCCACGGTGCAGATGCCCATCTTCGAGATGATCTTCGACAGGCCCTTGTAGACACCCTTGCGGTAGCGGCGGCCGATCTGCGACTGCTCACCGCCCTTGCTGAGCTTGAGGATGCCGCGGCGGCCCAGGTCGAACAAGGTCTGGTAGGCCAGGTACGGATACACCGCGGTGGCACCGAAGCCGAGCAGGCAGGCCATGTGGTGCGGATCGCGCGCGGTGCCGGTCTCGACGATCAGGTTGACGTCGCAGCGCAGGCCCAGGCGCGAGAGGTGGTGGTGGATGGCACTGGTGGCCAGCAGCGCATGCACCATCGGCCGCCCGGCCACCGGGTAGCGGTCGGACAGCAGCAGCATCACCATGCCGTCGCGCGCGGCCTGTTCGGCTTCGGCGCAGATGCGCTCGATGCCGGCGCGCAGGCCTTCGTCCTCACTGTAGGACAGGTCGAGCAGGCGGTTGGCCTGCACGTACTGGTCCATCTTCAGCAGCTGGCGCAGCTTGCGCTGGCTCAGCACCGGCGAGTTGAGGATGACGTGGTTCACCGTCTCCGGGCCGGCATGGAAGATGTTGGTCTCCTTGCCGAGCTGGGTGGACAGGGACATCGCGCAGTCTTCGCGCAGCGGATCGATCGGCGGGTTGGTGACCTGCGCGAACGCCTGGCGGAAATAGTCGTACAGCGGACGGCTGCGCTGGCTCAGCACCGCCATCGGCGTGTCATCGCCCATCGAGCCGGTGGCTTCCTGCTCGGTCTCGGCCAGCGGCCGCAGCACCTGTTCCACTTCCTCGCTGCTGAGCTGGTACAGCTTGTGGTAGCTGCGCAGGGTGCCCTCGTCGAAGGGCTCCTCCACCAGCGAGGGATCGATCAGTTCGGTCTGCAGGTAGGTGACGCCCTGCTGCAGCCACTGCTTGTACGGCGCGCGGCCGCGGTTGATGCGGTCGATGGCTTCCGAATCGAGCAGGTCGCCGCGCTTGAGGTCGATGGCGATCATCTCGCCCGGGCCGAGCTTGCCCTTGCGCACCACGCGCTCGGTCGGCACTTCCCACACGCCCGCTTCGGAGGCGACCAGGAAGTGGCGGTCGGCGGTCAGCATCCACCGCGCCGGGCGCAGGCCGTTGCGGTCCAGCGTACAAACCGCATAGCGGCTGTCGCAGGCGACGATGCCGGCCGGGCCGTCCCACGGCTCGCTGTTCAGGCCATGGAACTCGTAGAACGCGGCCAGGTCGGGATCCTTGAACTCCAGCGACTGGGTTGCCGGCGGCACCAGGATGCGCAGCGCCTGGATCAGTTCCATGCCACCGGACACCATCAGCTCCAGCATGTTGTCCAGGCTCTGCGAATCCGAGCCGTGCATGGAGATGACCGGATCGAACTCGGCGATGTCGAAGCGCGGGGTCTTCCACACCTTGCTGCGCGCCTGCGCCCAGCGCCGGTTGCCTTCGATGGTGTTGATCTCGCCGTTGTGGGCGAGCATGCGGAACGGATGCGCCAGCGGCCAGCGCGGCAGCGTGTTGGTGGAAAAGCGCTGGTGGAACACGATGGCGCTGGAGGCCAGTTCGCGGCGCTGCAGGTCCGGGAAGAAGCGGCTCAGCTTGTCCGGCAGCACCATGCCCTTGTAGCTGATCGCATTGGGGCTGAGGGTGGTGACGTAGTAATCGGCATGCTCGCGCAGCTGCTGTTCGCTGCGGCGGCGGGCCAGGAACAGCGCCAGCGCGAAGCCGCCGTCATCCTGGCCGACACCGGCGTCGACGAACACCTGTTCGATGCGCGGCAGCGTGTCGCGGGCCAGCTGGCCGCAGACGCTGTCATCGGTGGGCACCTCGCGCCAGCCCGCGACCTTGCAGCCCACCGCTTCGACCTGCGCCTGCAGCTGTGTGCGGCAGGCCTGGGCGGCGTCGGCATCGTGCGGCAGGAACACCAGGCCGGCGGCGAAGCGCGCGCCCACGGTGATGCCGGCTTCGCTGGCCAGCAGTTTCAGGAAGGCATCGGGGCGGCGCAGCAGCAGGCCGCAGCCATCGCCGGTCAGGCCGTCGGCGGCGACGCCGCCACGGTGGGTCATGCGCGAAAGCGCGGCGATGGCGGTGTCGACCAGTAGACGCGAGGGCTGGTCGTCAAGCTGCGCGACCATGCCGAATCCACAGGCATCGCGCTCGGAGCGCGGGTCGTAAAGCCCTTGGCGGTTGCGGGGGGCCATCTCTACCTCGATGCGTAATGAAATGAGCAGGGACACTCGTGCCCGCCCAATCCCTGGAGCGCATCATGAGGCCACCGGATGCCTCGACTAGATCACAGTTGTTGCAACGCCGCAATACACGGTTGCGCGTGCAACCAAAACGCCGGCAAACCCTTGCCGGCGTTGGCTTTCACTCAACCGCAGCGGGCGCCGCTGATCAGGCCCTTTTCGTCCACTTCGATGTTCAGGCGATCGCCCAGGAACTCCATCGTGGCCACGTCGCTGGGCTTGAGCACGCGCACCTGGCTGGCGGCGGCATCTTCCTGGGCCTGCTTGCCCAGTGCATCGGTGTAGGCCTGGCCGACCAGGCTCTGCACCTGGCTGGCATCGCAGTTGCCGGCCGGCGGTGCTTCGGTGGCCTTGCCGGCTTCGTCGGCCGGGGCCTTGGCGGCTTCGGCGGCCTGCTGGGCATGGGCGGTGGCCGAATCCTGCTCATCCAGCGCGGGCGCCTGGCAGGCGGACAACGCCAGCACGGCCGGCAGCAGCAGGGCGGAGAGCGAACGGGCGCGAATCTGGAACGGCATCATGACTCCGGAACGGAAGGGACTGTGAAGACCCGAGCATAGCCGCCCGTGGCCCCTCACGTGTTTGTCTTGCGTTATTGACGTGGCCACGCCGCGCCGATCGCCACACTGGCGGCATGCCTCCTGCCCCCACCCCCGAACGACAGGCCGCGCGCGCGGCGGGCCTGCGCTATGTCGATGACACCCAGCCCGGCATCAGCCGGCGCCGCGCAGGCAAGGGTTTTGCCTACCGCGATGCCGATGGCCATGCCGTGCGCGATGCCGCCACCCTGCAGCGCATCCGCGCGCTGGCCATCCCGCCGGCCTACACCGCCGTGTGGATCTGCGCCCATGCCAACGGCCACCTGCAGGCCACCGGGCGCGATGCGCGCGGGCGCAAGCAGTACCGCTACCACGCCGACTGGGCGGCAGTGCGCGACTCAGGCAAGTTCGACCGCACCATCGCTTTCGGCGAAGCACTGCCCGCCCTGCGGCGCAGGCTCAGCCGCGATCTCAAGCTGCGTGGTTTCCCCCGCGAGAAGGTGCTGGCGGTGGTGGTCGCGCTGCTGGCCGACACCCTGGTGCGGGTGGGCAATGAAACCTATGCCAAGGAAAACAAATCCTTTGGCCTGACCACGCTGCGCAACCGCCACCTGGACCTGCTGCGCGGTGGGCGCGTGCGCATGCGCTTCCGCGGCAAATCCGGGCAGCTGCACGAGGTGACCGTGGGCGACCGCCGGCTCGGTACGCTGGTGCGCGGCGTGCAGCAGCTGCCCGGGCAGGCGCTGTTCCAGTATCGCGATGACGACGGTGTCATCCAGCCGGTCGATTCCGGTGCGGTCAATGACTACCTGCGCGAGGTGATGGGTGAGGATTTCACCGCCAAGGACTTCCGTACCTGGGGCGGCACCCTGGCGGCGGTGCAGACCTTCGCCGCCACCGAGCTGCCGGAGCCGGCCAGCCAGCGCGCGCTGGCCAAGGCGCAGCGCGAGGTGGTGTGCCAGGTGGCCGCGCGGCTGGGCAACACGCCGGCGGTCTGCCGCAAGGCGTACATCGACCCCTGCGTGTTTGCGGGCTGGGAACGCGGTGAGCTCGCTTCGCTGGCGGGCCTGCGCGGCCCGCGGCAATGGGAGCAGGCGACCCTGAAGGTGCTGCGCCGGGCACGGCGGCTGGCCAAGCGCAGCGCCTGAGCGCTTGGTAGCGTCGAGTCTGCGCGACGGCGCTTACCCGCAATAGATGGCGGTGATGTTGTTGGTGCGGCCGGTTTCGATGGTCAGGCGATCACCGCCCTCGACGGCCGCGCCTGCGGCAGGGTCAGCGCTGCCACTGGCGGTATTGCCGCTGTGCTCGCGGCTGCCGCGGGTGACCTGCACGTGCAGGCTGTCGCTGTCCACGCGCGCGCGCTCGACGGTCATCGCCGAAGCGGCCAGGCCCACGGCACCGCGCACCATGTTGGTGTGGCACTGGCCGGAAATCACGCCATCGATCGGCTGGATCTGGGCAACCGGACTGCTGCTGCAGGCGGCAAGGGCAAAGCAGAAGGCGGCGGTGGCAATCGCATGTTTCATCTGGGCATTCCTCGTGTCTTGGCCTGAAGAGTGCGACGACACGCGTGGTGGCGGAATGAATGCCGTGCACGTGGTGGACACGGTGCGCTCACCGCCACCGACAACGCGGGTAGGGACACTGCACGAGCGGCGCACGCCGCCCCCGGTAGTGCCGGCTGTTGGCCGGCAACCCCATCCCCCTCCCGAGGAGACCTGCATGGCCACCACCAAGAAGACCCCCGCCCGCCGCAAGGCATCGCCCAAGGTGCGCAAAGGCAGCACCAGGGCAAAGACCGTCGCCGAAACCGACCGCCCGCGCGTAGTGAAGACCGCCACCCGCAAGGCTGCGTCCAGCGACCCGCGCGCGGCCCGGGTGGCCTCGCGGCAGCGGCGCCTGCAGGACCAGGAGAAGGCCAAGGACGCACGCGCCATCAGGAAGGCGACGAAGAAGACCGCCACCCAGGCGGGTGCGCGCCGGCAGCCGGAAACGATGCCGGCCCAGCACCTGGCCAAGCCCGGCCATGAGCATGCATTGGAACTGGCGCCGCGCTTCCTCGCCCCCGATTACGTCGGCAGCGGCAAGCTCCAGGGCATGCGCGCGATCATCACCGGCGGTGATTCCGGCATCGGCCGCGCCGTGGCCGTGCTGTTCGCCCGCGAAGGCGCCGATGTCGCCGTGCTTCATCTGGATGAAGCGGAGGACGCGGACCTCACCCGCCAGCACGTGGAGCGCGAAGGCGGCCGCTGCGTGGTGATCGCCGGCGACGTGCGCGATCCACGCTTCTGCAACAAGGCGGTAAAGCAGGTGGCCAAGGCGTTCGGCGGCATCGACATCCTGGTCAACAACGCGGCATTCCAGCTGCACTGCGAGCGCCTGGAAGACCTGGAAGATACGCATCTGCAGGAGACGCTACAGACCAACATCGGCGGCTACATCCAGATGGCACGGGCGGTGCTGCCGCATCTGGGCGAGGGCGCCAGCATCATCAACACCGGCTCGGAAACCGGCCTGTTCGGCAGCAAGGCCCTCATCGACTACTCGGCCACCAAGGGCGCCATCCATGCTTTCACCAAGGCGCTGGCCAGCCAGCTGCTGCCGCGTGGCATCCGGGTGAACTGCGTGGCCCCGGGGCCGGTGTGGACGCCGCTGAATCCTGCCGACAAGCAGGCCGACGACGTGGCTGAGTTCGGCAAGGACAGCGACATGGGCCGCCCCGCGCAGCCGGAAGAACTGTCACCGGCCTATGTGTTCCTGGCCTCGCCCGCATGCGCCAGCTACATCAGCGGTGCGATCCTGCCAGTGATGGGCGGTCCACGCGGTTGAGCCGGCGGTAGTGCCGGCGGTAGTGCCGGCCGCTGGCCGGCAGCTATCCTCGGGCACGCGAACAGAGGATGGGGTGGGCATGGACGGCACCGTTGAATACCTGTGGCTGCCGCCGGGCGCGAAACCGCCCGAACGGGCCTGCTCCCCTTTCCGCGCCATTGTGGCGGTCGAAGCCGCCGTGGAGGCGGACTGGCAGGCGCGGGTGAGTGACTGGCTGGTGCGCAGCGGTTGCCGCTACATGATGGCCTGGGGCATCGAGTGCAGCGGTTGGGATGATGCGGTGGACATGGCATCGCTGGAGGGCGAGGGCGCCGACTTCGTGGTGACCACCTGGC
Organism: Stenotrophomonas sp. S39; assembly: GCF_016624665.1. Classification (NCBI taxonomy): domain Bacteria; kingdom Pseudomonadati; phylum Pseudomonadota; class Gammaproteobacteria; order Lysobacterales; family Lysobacteraceae; genus Stenotrophomonas; species Stenotrophomonas sp. S39. The sequence goes on from NZ_JACVTT010000065.1 coordinate 23,078, forward strand.
ATGACCGCGACACCCTGGCGGAGGTGTTCGCGTTCTGCGTCATTGCCCAGCACCCTACGCTGGCACTGCCGCACACACTGGTGCTGCATGTGGCTGGGGTGGCCGACCGGGCGCGCGTGCTTGCAGGTGTTCAGGGCGCTGTTGCGGCAGGCGCATAGAGATCGGCGATGCGCGGAATGAAGCGCTGCGGGTTGGCGCCGACCAGATTGGTCAGCACCACCACCGCCACGCCGCGGTCGGGGTAGACGATGAAGGCCGAGCGCGCACCACCGATGCCGGCGACCTGACGATCCGGCGCCGCCTGCAGCACCGGCCAGCCGGCGGCCCACGGGCCAGCCCGGCCATCGGCGAGGGGCTCGGCGGTCCACATGCGCGTGCGCGACGGCTCGGCCAGCAGGCGGTCGCTGGCCAGCGCGGCCAGCCAGCGTGCAGTGTCATCGGCGGTGGTGAGGATGCCGCCGCCCGCCCAAAGGCTGGGCGGCATGTCGTAGAACCAGTGCGACAGGCGTGGCGGCGTGTCGGCCGCTTCCGTTGCGCGCGGCGCCAGGCTGTACATCGTTGCTGCATCGGGCACCAGGTCGTAGCTGTCACCGAAGGTGGTGCGGTCCATGCCGACCGTGCCGAACTGGCTGCTGGCGAGGAAGCGCTCGAAGGGCATGCCCGATTGCCGCGCGATGATCCGCGCCAGCAGCAGGTAGTTGGTCTGGTTGTAGGCGAAGCGCTGGCCGGGTGCGGCATCCATCGGCCGCTCGGTCACGGCCTGCCAGGCCTGCGCCTCGGTACCACCGCCCAGCAGCCCGCGCTCATCAAGGATGTCCGGCAGGCCCGAGGTGTGCGCGAGCAGCTGGCGCACGCGAACGCTCTGCCAGGCCGGCGGCAGCGCATCGAGGTAGCGCGCCAGCGGCGCATCCAGATCCAGCCTGCCCTGCTGCGCCAGCTGCGCGGCCGCCACGCCGGTGAAGGCCTTGGTGGCCGAGTTCAGCGGAAAGCGCGTGCTGCGCGTGGCGGCGATGCCGTTCTCCACGTTGGCCAGGCCGAAGGCTTCGGACAGCACCACGTGGCCGTCCTTGACCACGGCCACCTGCAGGCCGGGGATGCGCTCGTCCTGCATGGTCTGGCGGACCAAGCGGCGCGCCTGTTCGTTGGCGGCATCCGTGCCGGGCGACGCGGCGGCCACCGGCAGGGCGGCGAGGAGCAGCAGAAGGGCGGGCAGCGTTGGACGGAACATGGGAATTCCCGGCAGGTTGTCGGGGATCGGATGCGTGGGGTGGGGAGAAGGTTTAAGCCCATCCCCAACCCCTACCGTTCGTCGGCCCATGACTTCCGGGGGGTTGACTACAACTGTCGTCACGCAGACAGTGACGACACGTGTAGTCAAGGGAGTGGTGTCATGCGTGGCAAGACCATCGGGGACCAGGAGCTGGCCCTGCTGAAGTACATCGATGAACATGCGCCGGCCAGCGTCGGCGAGGTCGCCAGTGGCTACGGCGAGGCCCGCGGGCTGGCCCGTTCCACCGTGCTGACGATGATGGAGCGGCTGCGCGCCAAGGGGTATCTTCAGCGCGAGCAGCAGGAAGGCGTCTACCGCTACCAGGCCACCCGTGGCCCGGAAAGCGTGCTGCAGGGCGCTGTGGCCCAGTTCGTCGACAACACCCTGCAGGGTTCGGTGTCGCCGTTCGTGGCCTACCTGTCGCAACGCCAGGAAGTCAGTGACAACGAACTGGCGGAGCTGGAAGCGCTGGTCGCCCAACTCCAATCGCGTCGCCACGAGGGCTGAGCCATGGACACCACGATGCTGATTTCCCTGCTGGAACGCCTGGGTTGGACCAGCCTGCAGACCGTGCTGCTGGTGGCCCTGGTCTATGGGCTGTGCCGCGCCTTGCCCTCGCTGTCGGCCAGCACCCGCTGCCGCCTGTGGTGGCTGGTGTCGCTGCAGGCGGTGCTGGGCCTGTTCTGGAGCCAGCCGCTGCAGCTGGCCTGGCTGCCGGCGCCACAGACCGTGGCAATGAGCGCCACCGACCTGGCCGCCGATGCGATCCATCCGATGGCGCCGGAACTCTCCGCGAACCTGCTGGCCACCGCGCCGATCAACCAGGCCCCTGACATCGCCGCGTCGATCGGCAGCGGCGTATCGCCGATGGCCTGGTGGGCGATGGCGCTGGCCGCGCTGTGGCTGTCCGGCGTGCTGGTGATGGCATGGCGCACCTTCGGCGAGTGGCGCCAGTGCCGCGCGCTGCTGGCGGCCTCGCATCCCTGCGAAGACGCGGCCCTGGTGCAGGCGCTGCAACTGGCTGCCGATGCCCATGGCCTGCGCCGCGCACCGCGCCTGTGGATGAGCGGGCAGGTGGACGCACCGCAGCTGGTCGGCCCGCTGCGCCCGGTGCTGCTGCTGCCGGCCGGTGCCAATGCCCTGCAGGGCGATGCGCTGGATCTGGCGCTGACCCACGAGCTGCAGCACATGCAGCGCCGTGACCTGCAGTGGGGCCTGCTGCCCGCACTGGCCCAGCACCTGTTCTTCTTCCATCCGCTGCTGCGCCTGGCCGTGCGCGAATACGCCCAGGCCCGCGAGGAAGCAGTGGATGCAGCGGTGGTCGGCCAGCACGGTGCCAGCCGCCATGCCTATGGCCGCCTGCTGCTGCAGCTGGGCGTGGCACCGCAGCCGCACCTGGGCGTGGCCAGTGCCGCGCCGAGCACCACCAGCCTGAAGCGCCGCCTGATGAGCCTGCAGCCGCGCCGTGCCTGCCCGCGCATCCTCGCCATCGGCCTGACCGCCTTGGTGGTTGCGGTGGGCGTAGCGCCGATGCGCCTGGTGGCTGCCCCGGCACCGCCTGCGCCGCCGGCACCGCCTAAGGTCGTCCCTGCACCGCCCGCACCGCCGGCCGCGCCCGCTGTGCCGGCCAACGGGGTCCACCTGGTGATGCCCACGCCGCCGGCACCGCCCGCCGCGCCGTCCGTCCCCGCTGCGCCGTCTGCACCGCCCGCGCCTCCGGCACCGCCTGCCGAGGATGACGACAGCTACACCACGGTGGGCGAGCTGCACCTGGGCAACGATCTGGAACGTGGCCACGTGCTGATCGACCACGGCCGCAGCTATGCCAGTGCGACGATCGATGACATCCAGCAGGCCCGTCGTGATGTCGGCCGCGATGGCCCGGTGCTGTGGTTCCGCGAAGGCAACAAGCGTTATGCCGTGCGTGATCTGGCCCTGATCCAGCCGCTGCAGCGCGTCTATGCGCAATCGGCCGAACTGGGCCGCCAGCAGGGCCAGCTCGGCCGCGAGCAGGGGGTATTGGGGCGCCAGCAGGGTGAACTGGGCCGCAAGCAGGCCGTGTATGCCCGGGAAATCAGCCGTGTGGCGACCCAGGCGGCAAGCAGGGCGGTGCGCGAGAGCGACATCAACCGCCAGGGCGCAGCGGAGGCCGCGAGGGCCGCGCGTGGTGCGGTGGATGACGCAGCGATTGCCCGCCAGGCCGCAGCCGAGGCGCGTCTTGCGATGCGTGAAGTGCAGGCGGTGCAGGACGCACACAGCCACGACATCAGCGAACTGGCCAACCAGCAGGCCCAGCTGGGCCTGCGCCAGGCCGCGCTGGGCAGCCAGCAGGCCGAACTGGGTGAACGCCAGGCGCAGCTGCAGGCGCAGGCGTCGGCACAGGCAAAGCAGGTGATCGCCCGCGCGATGGCCAGCGGCAAGGCCCAGCAGCTCTGACGGGTAAATGCCGGGCCCCGGGCGGGCCCGCCCGGGGGGGGGGGGGTTGGGGGGGCGGGGGGGGGGCC
>NZ_JACVTT010000066.1:0-26745 GCF_016624665.1 Stenotrophomonas sp. S39
GGTTGTTTGTCTGCCTCCCCCTCCCCCCCCCCCCCCCCCCCCCCCCCCCCCCCCCCCCTCTACTCCGGCGACGGCGGGTTCGAGGCCAGCAGTTCCAGGTGCCGCTGTTCCATTTCCTGCCGCAGCTGGCGGCGGATCTGCGCGGCGGCCTGCCGGCGTTTCTCATCCGAACTGGCCGGCTGCAGCGGCGGCACGGCCGTCGGCCGGCCTTCCTCGTCCACGGCCACCATGGTGAAGAAGCAGCTGTTGGCGTGGCGCACGCTGCGCTTGAGGATGTCCTCGGCCACCACCTTGATGCCGATCTCCATCGACGAGGTGCCGGTGTAGTTCACCGAGGCCAGGAAGGTGACCAGCTCGCCCACCGCGATGGGCTGGCGGAACATCACCTGGTCCACCGACAGGGTAACCACGTAGCTGCCCGCGTAGCGGCTGGCGCAGGCGTAGGCAACCTGGTCGAGCAGGCGCAGGATGGCGCCACCGTGGACCTTGCCGGAGAAATTGGCCATGTCCGGCGACATCAGCACGGTCATGGACAGCTGGTGGGTTTTCAGTTCGGTCGACATGCACCGATTGTATCGGCAACCGGTAGTGCCGGCCGCTGGCCGGCAACCACGCGATGGCGTCCGCCCATGAAAAAGCCGGCCAGCGGCCGGCTCTACCAGAAAGCAGAAGGGCCGCTTGCGCGGCCCTTCGTGTGTCTTACTTCAGCTTCGCATCGGCGCGCAGGGCGGCGGCGCGGTCGGTCTTCTCCCAGGAGAAGGCCGTGGCGTTGACGGTCTCGCCTTCGCCGTTGAGGTAGCTGAACTCCTTCGGCTTGCGGCCGAAGTGGCCGTAGGCCGCGGTCTGCTGGTACATCGGGTGGACCAGGTCCAGCATCTTGATGATGCCGTACGGGCGCAGGTCGAAGTGCTTGCGGATCAGCTTCTCGATCTTGTCGTCGCTGATCTTGCCGGTGCCGAAGGTGGTGACCGAGATCGAGGTCGGCTCAGCCACGCCGATGGCGTAGGAAACCTGCACTTCGCAACGGTCGGCCAGGCCGGCGGCAACCACGTTCTTGGCGACGTAGCGGGCAGCGTAGGCAGCCGAACGGTCGACCTTGGACGGGTCCTTGCCGGAGAAGGCGCCACCACCGTGACGGGCCCAGCCGCCGTAGGTGTCGACGATGATCTTGCGGCCGGTCAGGCCGCAGTCGCCCACCGGGCCGCCGATCTCGAACTTGCCGGTCGGGTTGATGTGGAACTTGGTGCCCTTGTGCAGCCACTTGGCCGGCAGCACCGGCTTGATGATCTCTTCGCGGACAGCCTCGATGAGGTCCTTCTGCTTGATGCCCGGGGCGTGCTGGGTGGACAGGACCACGGCGTCGATGGCCGAGACCACGCCGTTTTCATAGCGCAGGGTGACCTGGCTCTTGGCGTCCGGGCGCAGCCAGGACAGCGGCGAGTTGCGCTTCTTGCGGATCTTGGCCTGCTGTTCCACCAGGCGGTGCGACAGGTGGATCGCGGCCGGCATGAAGCTGTCGGTCTCGTTGGTGGCGTAGCCGAACATCAGGCCCTGGTCGCCAGCGCCCATTTCTTCCGGCTTCTTGCGGTCCACGCCCTGGGCGATGTGCGGCGACTGCTTGCCGATCAGGTTCAGCACGCCGCAGGTGGCGCCGTCGAAGCCGACGTCGGAGCTGTCGTAGCCGATGTCCGTGATGACCTTGCGGGTCAGCGCTTCCAGGTCGATCCAGGCGCTGGTGGTGATTTCACCGGCCACGATGGCAACACCGGTCTTGACCATGGTCTCGCAGGCCACGCGGGCACGCTGGTCCTGGGTCAGGATCGCGTCCAGCACCGCATCGGAGATCTGGTCGGCAACCTTGTCCGGATGGCCTTCGGAGACCGACTCGGAGGTGAAGAGATAGCTGGACATCAGGCGGTATATCCCTTGATTCGGATGGAAAGATGGGCGCGCATCATACACGGGGTGCGCCGCCTGTGCATTGTGAACCCGTATGGGTTGCCGGTGGTTAAGGTGTTGTGCCCACCGCGACAAGGCCTGGCGGGCCCCCGGGGGCCATGGTGCGCAGGCAGTGTTCCACTGGCGTGACCATTGCCGGGCGGGCGCCGGGCCCTGGCGGGCCCATCCGGGCGCCCGGCCGGGGCCGTCATCGTTCTGCCGCCAAACCGCCATCTGCCTGCCGCGTGGCGGGCGCAGGCTCTCGGCCAATCCGGCCGCCGGGCATCAGTGACCACGCCATGCAGGAACTCGAGCAGCGCTTGCAGCAACGTTTCCCCGATTGGTTCCACGGCCCCCGTGGGCGGCTGGCGCGGCCCCTGTTGCGCAGCGTCGGCCGCTGGTCGCGGCTGGACCGGGTGGAAGCCTTCCTGCAGCGCAGCGCCAACCTGCGCGGCTTCGATTTCGTCGCCGCCGGGCTGGAGTTCCTCGAAAGCGACTACCAGGTCGATGCGCGGGATCTGGCCCGTATCCCGGCCAGCGGCCGCCTGCTGATCGTGGCCAACCATCCCTCCGGTGCGCTGGACGCACTGGCCCTGCTGGACGCGGTCGGCCGGGTGCGGCGCGACGTCCGCATCGTCGCCAACGATCTGCTGGGCGCCATCGGCCCCCTGCAGGATCTGCTGCTGCCGGTGCGCATCCTCGGCGGCAAGGTCCAGCGTGGCAGCCTGCACGCGGTGGAACAGGCGCTGGACGCCGAGCAGTGCGTCATCGTGTTCCCGGCCGGCGAGGTATCCCGGCTGTCGCTGCAGGGCATCCGCGATGGGCGCTGGCAGCGCGGCTTCGTGCGTTTCGCCCGCGGGGCCGCTGCACCGGTGCTGCCGGTGCGGGTGGAGGCACGCAACTCGGCGCTGTTCTACGGCGCCTCGACCCTGTTCAAGCCGGCCGGCACCGCCCTGCTGGCCCGTGAGATGTTTGCCCGCCGTGGGCGCCCGCTGCGCCTGCGCATCGGCCAGCCGATGCAGCTGGGCCAGGGCGACCCCGGCGCGCAGCTGCTGGCCGTGCGCCGGGCGCTGTACGCGCTGGGCCCCGCCGACAGCAGCACCGACAGCGTGCCGGCCGGCCCCGAGCCGCTGGCCGCCCCGGTGCCGCCGGCGCAGGTGGCCGCCGATATCGCCATGGCCACCGTGCTGGGCCAGACCGGCGACGGCAAGCAGATCCTGCTGGCCAGCTGCACGGCCGATTCGGCCCTGCTGCGCGAACTGGGCCGGCTGCGCGAGCTGACCTTCCGCCAGGTGGGCGAGGGCACTGGCCGCAGCCGCGACCTGGACGACTACGACCTGCAGTACCAGCACATCGTCATCTGGGACGGCAGCGCACAGCGCATCGCCGGTGCCTACCGCATCATGCGCGGCGCGCAGGCACTGGCCCGCCGCGGCCTGGCCGGGCTCTACAGCGCCTCGCTGTTCCGCTATTCCGACGATGCCATCACCCGCATCGCCGAAGGCCTGGAACTGGGCCGCAGCTTCGTAGTGCCCGATTACTGGGGCAGCCGCAGCCTGGATTACCTGTGGCAGGGCATCGGCGCCTACCTGCAGTGCCAGCCGGGCATCCGCTACCTGTTCGGTGCGGTGTCGATCAGCGCCGCGCTGCCGCGTGAGGCGCGCGAGCAGCTGGTGGCTTATTACCAGCGCTACTACGGTGGTCGCAGCGGTCTGGTCGAATCCAACCAGCCGTTCCAGTACTTCGCCGCACCGCCCAGCTTCGGCGAACTCGATGCCGGCGCCGCCTTCGACGTGCTGAAGGCCAACCTGGCCGCGCTCGGCACCGGCGTGCCGACGCTGTACCGGCAGTACACCGACCTGTGCGAACCCGGTGGCGCGCGCTTCCTCGCCTTTGGCGTCGACCCGGATTTCAGCGATTCGATCGACGGCCTGATCGAAGTGGACCTGCAGGCGATCCGGCCGCACAAGCGCAAACGCTACCTGCGCGACGCGGGGATGCCGGCATGAGCGCGCTGGCGAACCTGTCGCCGCACCGGCGCGCAGTGTTCGTCTCCGATGTGCACCTCGGGTCGCGCCATTGCCATGCGGCCGAGCTGGCCACCTTCCTCGGCCAGCTGCGCTGCGAGCGCCTGTACCTGGTGGGCGACATCATCGACCTGTGGTGGATGGCGCACCGCCGCGCCAACTGGCGCGCCTCGCACAGCGAGGTCATCCAGGCGCTGCATGCACTGCGTCGCGCTGGCACCGAGATCATCTACATTCCCGGCAACCACGATGCCTCGCTGCGCCATGTCTGCGGGCTGATGCTGCCGGCGATGCAGGTACGCCGCCGTGCCATCCACGTGACGGCGGACGGGCGCCGGCTGCTGGTGGCGCACGGCGACGACTACGATGGCGTGACCCACTTCGGTGGCCTGCAGGAACGCTTCGGCGACTGGCTGTACTACCGCATCCTCACCGGAAACCAGGCGTTGAACGCGGTGCGGCGCCGGCTGGGCATGCGCTACTGGTCGCTGTCCGAGTTCCTGAAGAAGCGCAGCGGCGCCGCCGAGCGCTACATCGAACGCTTCGTCCAGGCCGGCCTGGAGGACGTGCGCCGGCGTGGGCTGGACGGCATCATCTGCGGCCACATCCATCGCGCGGCGCTGGTCGAGCGCGATGGCCTGGTCTATGCCAACGATGGCGACTGGGTGGAAAGCCTGACCGCCCTGGCCGAAGACCACGACGGCGCGCTGCGGCTGCTGGACCACCACGGCCAGACCCTGGTGGAACTGCCCGGCGCGCGCATGGCGCAGGCGGCGTAGCGCCTGCTTTCTGTAGAGCCGGGCCCATGCCCGGCTTGCTCTTGTAGAGTCGAGCGTTGCTCGACTGCTCTTTGGATGCCTCGCGCTGCGCACGGCAGTAGACTGACAGTCGACTCTACCGACGACCCTGCCGCGCTGCGCGCGCAAGCCGAGCGTGGGCTCGGCTCTACAGAAGCGCCCCTGACCGTCGACACTACCGGACAGGAATGGCGCACAAACGCCCGGCCGTCGCGCTAGCATCGGCCCATGGACTCGTTGACCCAGATCGTTCTCGGTGGTGCCGTCGCTGCCGCCATCGCTCCGCCCGGCCACCGCCGCGCGGCCCTGCTGGCCGGTGCCGCGCTCGGCACGCTGCCCGACCTCGATGCCCTGTGGCTGGGCTTCGCCGCGGCCGACCCGGTCGCCAACATGGTCGACCACCGCAGCTTCAGCCATTCGCTGCTGGTGCTGCCGTGGGTGGCGGCACTGATCTGGTGGCTGTTCAAGCGCTTCGGCAACGGCCGCGTGGCGCAGGCGCCGGTCCGCTGGTTCTGGGCCATCCAGCTGGCGCTGGTCACCCATCCGCTGCTGGACGCGTTCACCGTCTACGGCACCCAGCTGTGGTGGCCGCTGCGGCCGCATCCGACGATGGGCTCCAGCGTCTTCATCATCGACCCGGCCTACACCGTGTGGCTGCTGCTGGGCTGCGTGGTGGCCTGGTTCGCGCGTGCGCGGCCGTGGGCGGGCAAGGTGCTCGGGGTATCGCTGCTGGTCAGCACCGCCTACCTGGGCTGGGGCCTGGTGGCCAAGGCACAGGTCGACCGCGCCGCGCAGCAGAGCCTGGCCGCCATGGGCCTGGGCGATGCACCGCGCTTCTCGGTGCCGATGCCGTTCAACACGCTGCTGTGGCGGGTGGTGGCGATGACCCCCAGTGGTTACGTGGTGGGTGACCGTTCGCTGGTGGCCGACCAGGGGTCGATGCGGTTTGAAGGCTACCCGTCCAACGTGCAGGCGCTGCGGGAAGCCTCTGCGATCCCGGCGGTGCAGCGGTTGCAGTGGTTCAACCGCGGCTTCATGCGTGCGCAGGTGGTGGATGGCCAGCTGGTGCTGAGCGACCTGCGCATGGGCCTGGAACCGGACTACACCTTCAATTTCGCAGTGGCCGAGCAGGTGGACGGGCAGTGGCGGGCGATCGTGCCGCAGCAGCAGCGCATGGACTACAGCAGCCCTGCCGCACGCGCCGACGCCGGGCAGCGGCTGGCCGCGATGTGGCAGCGGATCTGGCAGGCACCGCCGACAGCGACCCTGCACATCGATCCGTGAACCCGCGCCGCGCGCGGGCCGCGCCTCAATACACCGTCGCGCGGCCCTGCACGAACGAATAGAAGAACACCGCGTTCGGATCGTTCTGCACCAGGCGGAACTCGCGGCGCATGCCCTCCACGGTTTCCTCGTCCACGGCGCCGGCCTGCAGCAGCTGGTCGGCGGCCGACAGCAGCAGCTGCTCCCAGAACGCGATCATGGTCTTGCGGCGTGCCGGTTCGCGGTTGTCCAGGTGGATGGTCTTGATTTCGGTATGCACGTCGCGGAAGCCACCGGCCAGCAGCAGGTTGCCCAGCTTGGCGCCGACGAACGGGTCGCCACCGTGGTCGTGCTGGAAATCATTGAAGGCCATCCAGTAGCGCCAGATGTGCGGCGAGTACGGGTCCAGCAGGAACGAGGCGTTCATCACCTCGGTGATGTAGACCGGCGAACCCGGGGCCAGCACGCGGCGCACTTCGCTCAGTACGCGGGCGGGGGAGGGCACGTGTTCCAGCACCCAGCACAGGAACGCCGAATCGAAGCTGCGGGCCTCGAACGGCAGTTCGCCGGCATCGGCCTGCTGCAGGGTGTAGCGGTCGCTGCACCACGGGGTGCGCGCCAGGTTCTCGCGCGCGGTGGCCAGCTGCGCCTCGCTCAGGTCCACGCCGGTCACGTGCAGCTCGGGGAAGCGGCGCAGCAGGATCTCGGTCTGCGCGCCGACGCCGCTGCCGACTTCCAGCAGGTGGCGCGCACCGGTGTAGTCGATCTGGCTGAAGATGCTCGATTCCAGCAGGCGTGCCTGGGTCATCAAGCGCTGCTGCTCGGTACCGGAAAAGCCGTGCAGGTAGGTCGGGGAAGAGATCGGCGGCGTCATGGTGGCGGACTCTTGGGGCGTCGAGCAGGATCGATGGGAAGGGTGCGTAGAGTCGAGCTTGCTCGACTGCTCGGGGAGGCCAGTCGAGCAAGCTCGACTCTACGGTGTGGAGCAGTCGAGCAAGCTCGACTCTACGGATCAAGGCAGTCGGGCAGGTTACGAGGTGGCCGGCCGGTCAGGCGGCCGAAGGCATCGCCGGTTCCCCGGCGATCAGGCGGTTGAAGTACTCGCTGGTCAGCGCGATCTGGCTGGCCGGGTCCTCGGCGCGGTTGACCACCGCGCGGAAGGCAGCGTTTTCCGGGCGGTCCTTGGCGTACCAGCCCAGGTGCTTGCGGGCGATGCGCACGCCCTGCGGTTCACCATAGAAGGCATGCAGCGCGTGCAGGTGGCCCAGCAGGATGTCGCGCACTTCCTGCAGCGACGGCGGCGGCAGTTCCTGGCCGGTGGCCAGGTAGTGCGCCACCTCGCGGAAGATCCACGGCCGGCCCTGCGCGGAACGGCCGATCATCACCGCGTCCACGCCGGTCTGCTGCAACACATACGCGGCCTTCTGCGGCGAATCGATATCGCCGTTGGCGATGACCGGGATGCGCAGCGCGGCCTTGATCTCGCCGATCGTGGCGTACTCGGCCTGGCCGGTGTAATGCTGGTCGCGGGTCCGGCCGTGCACGGCCAGCGCGGCGATGCCGCTGTCCTCGGCGATGCGCGCGATCACCGGCCCGTTGCGGTGGTCGCAGTCCCAGCCGGTGCGGATCTTCAGCGTGACCGGTACGTCCACCGCGTTGACCACGGCTTCAAGGATGCGCGCCACCAGCTGCTCGTCGCGCATCAGCGCCGAACCGGCCCAGGCGTTGCACACCTTCTTGGCCGGGCAGCCCATGTTGATGTCGATGATCTGCGCGCCGTGGTCGACGTTGTAGCGCGCCGCCTCGGCCAGCTGCTGCGGCTCGGTGCCGGCAATCTGCACGCTGATCGGCGCCGGCTCGCCCTCGTGGTCCATGCGGTGGATCGACTTGCGCGTGGTCCAGAAGCGCGGGTCGCTGATGGTCATTTCCGAGGCGGCCAGACCCGCACCCAGCCGTTTGCACAGCAGGCGGAAGGGCTTGTCGGTGACGCCGGCCATGGGGGCCAGCACGACGTTGGGGGCAATGGTGTACGGGCCGATCTGCATGTGCCCATTGTAGGCCGCAGGACCGGCCGTCGCGCCGCCAGCGGCGGCCCTGTTCAGGCCAATCCGGACCGACCTCATGCCACACCGGCATCAGCAGATGCTTGATGGTCGGTTCCGCCGCCCCCACGGCCGGGTCATGGTGGGCGGCTGGGTCGGGTGGAAATGCCCCATCCACGCATGGCGTGGATCTACCCCTCCGAGCACGCGCGGATGGCGCGGCCCACGCAACCGGTAGATCCACGCCATGCGTGGATGGGGCCGTGTTGCCGGGTACAAAAAAGCCCGGGCATCTGCATGCCCGGGCTTCTCATCCACGCATGGCGTGGATCTACGTGTCGGCCGGGGTGAAGCGCGGCATCGCCGCAGCGGCGCCTTCCTTCTCGGTGGAACGGCCGGCGAACTGGTTGGCGAAACGCACGTGGCGGGCGAACGGCGCGTCCGGCACCTGGGCGATCGAGGCGGCCAGAGCGCCGTTGAAGGCATCACCGGCACCGGTGGTGTCGATCGCCTGTACCTGTTCGGCACCCACGCGGTAGTACGGCTGGGTGTCGCCACGCAGGTTCTCCTCGGCGTGCGAAACGAACACGCCCACCGCACCCAGGGTCACCACCACGGTGCCGTTGCCGACCAGCTTGCGGCACAGCGCGTGCAGGCTGGCGCCGTCCAGCGCGGCCACGTCGTCGGCATCCACGCGCTCACCGACATGGCGGCCGAGCAGGGAGGCGAACTCGGTCTCGTTCGGGGTCAGCACATCGGCCAGCTTCAGCAGGCCGATGCTGGACGGCGCGTCGGCCGGGGCGGCGTTCAGCACGGTGGTGACACCGGCTTCGCGCGCTGCTGCCAGGGCCGCTTCAATCGTCTGCACCGGCGATTCCAGCTGCACCAGCACCACCTTGGCACCGGCCAGCAGGGCCTGCTGCTGCTCCAGGAAGCCGGTGCTCAGCGCGGCGTTGGCGCCCGGGCCGATGACGATGGTGTTGCGGCCACGGGCATCGACGTAGATGCCGGCGGTGCCGGTCGGCTCGCTGCTGGCCTCGGCGATCAGCGCGAAGCCGTCCTGCGCGGCCAGGTCACGTGCCGTCGCGCCACCGGCGTCATCGCCCAGCGCGCACACGAACGTCGTCTCGGCGCCGGCGCGGCAGGCGGCCACGGCCTGGTTGAAGCCCTTGCCACCCGGGCCGGTGCTGTAGCGGCCGGCAATGGTCGCGCCCGGCGCCGGCAGCGCTTCGCACCGCCACACGTGATCGACATTGAAGGAACCGACGACAACGACACTGCTGCTCATAGGGGATGTCTTCTCAAACAAGGGTTCAACTGAAGTGCGTCAGCACGCCGGCGATGGTGGCCGTCATGAAGGTGGCAATGGTACCGCCCAGCACGGCGCGCAGGCCGAACTTGGCCAGGTCGTGGCGACGTTCCGGGGCCAGGCCACCGATGCCGCCGATCTGGATGGCGATCGAGCTGAAGTTGGCGAAGCCGCACAGGGCGTAGGTCGCGATCAGGCGGCCTTCGTCGGACAGCGACACGCCGGCGACCTGGCCGTTCACGATCTGCGACAGCTCGGTGTAGGCCACGAATTCGTTGATGACGACCTTCTGGCCGATCAGCGAACCGACGGTGGTGGCATCGGCCCACGGGGTGCCGATGACCCAGGCGATCGGGGCCAGCACATAGCCGAAGATGGTCGACAGGTTGGTCGGCTTGCCGATGGCGGCGGCCAGGCCGGTGACATCACCGATCCAGGTCAGCGGGGCATTCAGCAGGGCGATCAGGGCGATGAAGGCCAGCAGCATCGCGCCGATGTTCAGCGCCAGCTTCAGGCCGTCACCGGCGCCGGCCGCAGCCGCGTCGATGATGTTGCTGGAGGTCTTCTCCACTTCCATCTTCACGGTGCCGCGGGTGAGCGGGGTGCCGGTTTCCGGGATCAGCAGCTTGGCCACGACCAGGGTGGCCGGGGCCGCCATGATGCTGGCCGCCAGCAGGTGCTTGGCATAGAAGGCCTGCTGTACCGGGTCACCGCCGCCCAGCATGCCCACGTAGGCCGCCAGCACGCCGCCGGCGATGTGGGCCATGCCGCCGATCATCATGGTCAGCAGCTCGGACTGGGTCATCCTGGCGATGTACGGGCGCACGGTCAGCGGCGCCTCGGTCTGGCCGATGAAGACGCTGGCGCAGACGCTGGTGGTTTCCGCACCCGACACGCGCATCACCTTGGTGATCGACCACGCCATCACGCGGACGATGCCCTGCATGACGTTCAGGTGGTACATCACGCCCATCAGCGCCGAGAAGAAGATGATGGTCGGCAGCACCTGGAAGGCGAAGATGAAGCCGTAGTTCTGGGTGTCCATCAACGAGCCGAAGATGAAGCCCGAGCCCTCGTTGACGAAGCTGAGGATCTTGACGAAGCCCTTGCCCAGGGCATCGAACACGTCGCGCCCGCCGGGCACCAGGATCACCAGCGCCGCGAAGGCGATCTGCAGGGTGATGCCGGTGATGACCAGCTTCCAGTCCACCGCGCGCTTGTTATTGGAAAACAGCCAGGTGATGCCGATCAGCACCGCCAACCCGAAAAGGCCGAAGCCGATCCTGCCCAAACCTTCGACCATGAGAGCTCCCCCCGGGGGCGCGCGAAAAACGGGAAGCCTAGTGCAGGGCCGGGGCTGGGGCAAGGAAAAGCAGCGTGCGCGGGCCCATCGGCAGCGAACAAGCCAGCAACGGCAAGGGGTTGCCGCCGCCGGGGCCGGGTAGAATGGGGTTCGATCCCGGCCCGTATGCGGGCCTGCAACAGGAGAATCGCATGCTCTATCGTCGCCTCGGCTCTACCGGCCTGCCGGTGTCCGCCCTGTCCTTCGGTGCCTGGGTGACCTTCGGCGACCAGGTGCCGCGTGACGAGGCCCGCAACCTGATCGCTGCCGCCTGGGATCACGGCATCAACTTCTTCGACAACGCCGAGGGCTATGCCAACGGCCGCGCCGAGCAGGTGATGGGCGATGTGATTGCCGACCTGCGCCTGCCGCGCGACGGCTACTGCGTGTCCAGCAAGGTGTTCTTCGGCAGCGCCAAGGACCCGCGCCCGACCCAGCGCGGCCTGTCGCGCAAGCATGTGACCGACGCCTGCCATGCCGCGCTCAAGCGCCTGCGCGTGGACTACCTGGACCTTTATTACTGCCACCGCCCGGATCCGGACGCGCCGATCGCCGAAACCGTGCATGCCATGGACACCCTGGTCCGGCAGGGCAAGGTGCTCTACTGGGGCACCTCCGAGTGGTCGGCCACGCAGATCGAGGAAGCGGTGGACATCGCCGCCCGCCACAACTGGCAGGCACCGTCGATGGAACAGCCGCAGTACAACCTGCTGCACCGCGAGCGGGTGGAAGTGGAATACGCCCCGCTGTACGCCAGCGCCGGGCTGGGCACCACCATTTTCTCGCCGCTGGCCTCGGGCCTGCTCAGTGGCAAGTACGACCAGGGCATTCCGGCCGACGCACGGCTTGGCCGCGAGGGCATGGGCTGGCTGCAGGACCTGGTGCTGGGCCAGAACGCAGCCGTGCGCCTGGCCCAGGTGCGCCGCTTCAGCGAGGTCGCCGCCGAGCTGGGCCATGCCCCGGCCAGCCTCGCCATCGCCTGGTGCCTGCGCAATCCCAACGTCTCCAGCGTGATCCTCGGCGCCAGCCGGGTCAGCCAGCTGCTGCAGAACCTGCAGGCGCTGGATGTGCTGCAGCAGGTGGACGATGCCGGCTGGGCGCGGGTGGAAGCGGTCTTCGCCTGACCGCCACGGCGCGCGGATCGGTCCGTCGATCCGCGCCTTCAATTGATGTGATCTATCGAAATCGTGAATTCGATCATAAATCCCATCAATGGAAGTGAGAATGGTTGTTGATTGTCAACTGAGAATCATTATCATCTAAATCGTCCCTCGCACGAGTCCAGATGCTCATGAATGCTCAACCTGTACTGCTGCGCCCCGAAACGCTGACCCTGCGCGACCGCCCGGTGCGTGTCGTTCCGCCGGAAGAAGTGATCGACAGCGAAGCCCTGCTGAAGGGCCGCCGCGAAATCCTGATCCAGCACGGCGACCGTTTCTACCGGCTGCGCCACACCAGCAACGACAAGCTGATCCTGACCAAGTAACGCGGTCTGGTCGCCCGCCTCCCTCCCTCCTCCCGGCAGCGTCGGCAGGGTGGGCGACCCGTCCGCTCCCGCTCTCTCCCCCTCGGCTGTCCGTGCACGCCTGGCGTGCCGGTGGCCGGGGGCTCCCCCTGCCTGATCGATCACCGCCGATGACCCGCCCGACTGCCCTGTCCGTTGCCCTGTGGATGGCCTTGCCGCTGTCCGCCCATGCTGCTGCCGATGCCGCGCCCGAAGCGCGCGAATTTGATCGGGTGCAGGTCACCGCCACCCGCACCGAACGTGCGGTCAGCGACGTGGCCGCCACCGTCGATGTGATCGACCGCGAGCAGATGGACCGGCAGCTGGTGCACGACATCAAGGACCTGATCCGCTACGAACCCGGTCTGTCGGCCGGCCGCAGCGCCACCCGCTTCGGCCTGGGCAGCATCCGCATCCGTGGCCTGGACGGCAACCGCGTGCGCATCCAGACCGATGGCATCGCCATGCCGACCAGCTTCAACATCGGCTCGTTCTCCAACGCCAACCGCAACTTCACCGATCTGGACACGCTCAAGCGCGTGGAGATCGTGCGCGGGCCGGCCAGTTCCCTGTACGGCTCGGACGCCCTCGGCGGCGTGGTGGCCTTCGTCACCAAGGACCCGGCCGACTATCTGAAGGACGGCAAGGACAGCTACGCCGGCCTGAAGTTCGGCTATGACGGCGAGTGGAAAGGCCTGCTGGGTGGCGTCACCGGTGCCTGGGGCGGCGAACACTGGAGCGGCATGGTCAACATCAACCATCGCCAAGGCCAGGAAACCGGCAACCAGGGCGATATCCGCAGCCTCGACAACACCCGCACCGCCGCCAACCCGCAGGATCGCGACGGTCGCAGCGGCCTGGCCAAGCTGGTGTATGCGCCCAGCGAAGACCAGCGTTTCCGGCTGACCGTGGAAGGCAACGAAGACAACACCGATACCAACGTGTTCTCTTCCATCGACCACACCACCACCACCAGCATGAAGGCGCGCGACACGCAGAACCGCACGCGGGTGTCCTTCGCCCATGAAATGGATGCGCTGGACAAGGGCTTCGCCGACAGCCTGCATTGGCAGCTGTACACCCAGCACAGCGAAACCACCCAGATCACCGATGAAGGCCGCGCCAACCGCAGCCGCCGTCATCGCGAGTTCAACTTCGACCAGCGTGCGTGGGGCCTGCAGGCGCAGTTCAACAAGGCGTTCAGCACGGGCAGCGTCGAACACGCGTTGACCTACGGCTTCGACGGCGCGCGCACCGACATCCGCCAGAAGCGCGACGGCTACCAGATGCTGGCCAACGGCCAGGTCACCAGCACGCTGCTGCCGGATGTATTCCCGGTACGCGATTTCCCGATCAGCAAGACCACCGAGCTGGGCCTGTACGCGCAGGATGAAATGCGCCTGGCCGACGGCAGGCTCTCGCTGGTGCCCGGCGTGCGCGTGGACCGCTACGAACTGAAGCCGGAAGTGGACAGCATCTTCGCCGAAGACAATCCCGGCGTGCCCGTGTCCAAGCTGAGCAAGACCAGCGTGTCGCCGAAGTTCGGCCTGGTCTACCGCTTCACCGATGCGTGGTCGCTGTTTGCCGGCTATTCGCGCGGCTTCCGCTCGCCGCCGTACAACGACGTCAATCTCGGCTTCACCAACTTCGCGTTCGGCTACACCGCCATTCCGAACCCGGACCTCAAGCCGGAAACCAGTGATGGCGTGGAGCTGGGCCTGCGGTTCGTCGCGCCGGTGGCGTATGTCAGCCTCAGCGGCTACTACAACGATTACAAGGATTTCATCGAGTCGCAGTCGCTGGTCGGCACCAACGACCAGGGCCTGATGGTGTTCCAGTCGCGCAACATCGCCGACGCGCGCATCTACGGTGCCGAACTGAAGGCCGGCGTGGATTTCGGCCAGGTCAGCCCGGCGCTGCAGGGCTGGGCACTGCGCAGTGCGGTGGCCTGGTCGCGCGGTGACAACAAGACCGAAGACACGCCGCTGGATTCCATCGACCCGCTGCGCGGCACCGTCGGCCTGATGTACGACACCGACACCTGGGGCGTCGAACTGGCCGGCACCTTCGTCAAGCGCAAGGACCGCCTTGCAACCGCCACCGCCTACCGCCCGGCCGGCTACGGCGTGGCCGACCTGATGGCGCACTGGAACTTCGCGCCGGGGGCCACCGTCAACGTCGGTGTGTTCAACCTGGGTGACAAACGCTACATCGACTGGTCCAACGTGGGCTCGACCCTGTCGGCCAGCAGCACCGTCCTGGACCGCTATACCAGCCCCGGCCGCACCCTGTCGGCCAGCCTTGCCGTTTCCTGGTGAATCCCATGAGCCGAGCCCTGTCTGCACGTCGCCTGTCGTCCTTCCTGCCGCACCACGCGCTGCAGGCCTGGCCCACGCCGGCGCAGCTGGCCGCGCTGGGCACCGTGCTGTGCCTGTACCACGCTGACAGCAGCGAACTGGGCGGTTGGCGCCAGGCCGTTTCGGTGCACGCCTGCCAGGGCGTGGACAGTGAAGGGGTGCGCGAAAGCCTGTGTTTCCTCGACGGCCGCGGCCGCTGCGTATGGCGCCTGTACCTGCTGCCGGACAGCGATTTTCTGGCGTGGGACCGGCTGGTGGCGTCGCTGCCGCCGGGCCGGGAACATGATGCCGAAGGCAGTGTCGGCGAGCGCCTGTGGCGGCGCCTGGCCGGCCACCTGGGGGGCCAGCGTTGGCGCCTGTGCGCGCTGCGCCTGCATGCCGCCGATGAAGGCCGCACCCTGGCCGCCAGCCTGTCCACGCTGTCCTCGCTGGGCGCCGCGACGGCGCGCCGCATCGCGCGGCTGGAAGGTGCCGAGGGCGAGCTGTCCATCGATGACTGCTGCTGCGCCGATGCCGCGCGCAGGCCCGCACCCCGCATTCCGGGCGAGCTGCCGCTGGTGCGCCTGTAACCCGAACCTGAAGGATCGAATGCGGCCACGGATGGCCACCCCTCGAACGTGACACCCCGAAGGAATTCCAGATGAAGTTGCAGACAGCCAGCGTGATGGTGCTGATCGCCGCAAGCGGTGCAGCCAGCGCGCAGCCCTCCGATATCGCCCGTGACCACGCCAGCATCCTGGCCATGCAGGGCGAGTACACCGTGGATTTCGCCTTCGACGAAACCGTGCTGCTGAAGCCGGGCTACGAGCGTGCGCCGGCCATGCGCAGTGCCGGCAACGAAGTGGTGATCGTGGTTGAAGACAGCCCGCGCCGCGTTGTCCTGCAGCACCTGCTGGTGGACGCCAAGAGTGGCCACGTGACCAAGCACTGGCGCCAGGACTGGGTGTATGAAGCCCCCAACCGGTTCGAGTTCAGCGCCGACCAGACCTGGCAGGTACGCACGATCGCAGCGGCCACCAACACGGGCGCCTGGACCCAGTGCGTCTACGAAGTGAGCGACGCCCCGCGCTACTGCGGCACCGGCACCTGGACCTACGACAACAACGTGCCGACCTGGACCAGCGACATCAGCTGGCGCCCCCTGCCGCGCCGCGAGTACACCAAGCGCAGCGACTACAACGCGCTGGCCGTGGTCAACCGCCACACGCTCACGCCGAACGGCTGGACCCACGAACAGTTCAACACCAAGGTGCAGCGCAACGCCGATGGCAGCCAGGTGGAGATCGCCCGCGAGTTCGGCTTCAACGACTACATCAAGACCACCGAGGTCGACTTCACCCCGGCGCGCGACTACTGGAAGGCGACCGCTGGCTACTGGGCCAAGGTACGCCAGCGCTGGGACGGCTTCCTGACCCAGGCCCCGGGCGTGCACCTGAAGACCAAGCTGGATGGCATGGCGATGATCATCCCGCTGTTCACCCAGGCCGACGACATCCAGTCGGGCAAGAAGGTGAAGGACAAGCAGATCGACGAAGTGTTCGCCAAGTACGTGGAAAAGGCCCGGTAACGTCGGGCCGTAACCGCATCCACGCACGACGTGTATCTACCGGGGCTGCATCCACGCATGGCGTGGATCTACCGGAACCGGGCGTCAGTAGATCCGCGCCATGCGTGGATGCCGTCATCCGTCAGTAGATCCACGCCACGCGTGGATGCGCTTATTCCTTGAACATCAGGAACGCCGCCAGCACGATCAGCCCGAACGCGGCGTAGTGGTTCCACTTCAGCGGCTGGCCCAGGTAGAACGCGGAGAACACCGCAAACACCACCAGGGTGATCACTTCCTGCATGCCTTTCAGCTGCGGCGCCGAATACACCGCGCTGCCCAGCCGGTTGCCCGGCACCTGCAGGCAGTACTCGAAGAAAGCGATGCCCCAGCTGACCATGATGACCATCATCAGCGGCGCGCTCTTGTACTTCAGGTGGCCGTACCAGGCGAAGGTCATGAAGATGTTGCTGCCGAGCAGCAGCAACACCGGGTACAGGTAAGCGGCGAACGACGTGCCGGGCATCCGGGCGATCTCATCAGGTGGGGCGCGCAGCATACAGCCGGCCCCACCCGCAGCGTGTCACGGCGGCGTCAGGCCTCGCGCAGGGCCAGCGCCGGCGGGGTGTGCAGGATCGCCCGCGTGCCCCACCAGCCGGCCAGCAGGCTCAGGCCGATGCCGACCAGCCCACCCAACAGCAGCCCAGGCCAGGGCGGCAGCAGCGGCAGTTCGAACACCTTCTGCGACACCGCCACGCCGATGCCGGCGGCCGCACCCACGGCCAGCAGCGCGGCCAGCGCCCCCAGCGCGCCGAACTCCACCAGCACCGCACCGCGCAGCTGCCGCCGGGTGGCCCCCAGCGTGCGCAGCACCGCGCTGTCGTAGCGGCGCTCGCCGGCCGTGGCCTGCAGCGCGGCCAGCAGCACCAGCACGCCGGCCAGCAGGCTGAACACCATCACCAGCTGCACCGCCTGCGCGACGCGGTTCATCACCTCGCGCACCTGCGAGATCACCGCGTCCACATCCAGCAGCGACAGGTTGGGTTGCTCGCGCACCAGCGCACCCAGGCCCGCCGCCTTGCCCGCCGGCAGATGGAACGCCGACAGCAGGTTGTGCGGCGTATCGCCCACCGCGTTGGGATTGAGCAGCACGAAGAAGTTCGGGCGGAAGGTGTTCCAGTCCGCCTTGCGCACGCTGGTCACGGTGAACTCGCGTTCCTGCTCGCCCACGGCAATGGTGATGCGGTCGCCGGGATACACGCCGTAGCGCTTGGCCCAGCCGATCTCCACCGAGGCTTCCGGCGCGGTGCTGTCGGCCTTCCAGAACGTGCCGTTGACCAGCGTGTTGGCCGGCGGGAAGGTGCTGCGCCAGCTGAAGTTCAACGGCCGGTTCTCGTCATCATCGTCGCGCTGGGCTTCGCCCTGTGCCGGCGTGCCGTTCTGTTCCGGCGTGCGGTCCACGCGCAGCGGCGGCTTGCCGTTGATCGCGATCAGGCGGCCGGTGGCCATCGGTTCAACGCTGGCATCGGCCGCGCCCAGCCCCTGCAGCGCGGCCAGCACACCGTCGCGCTGTTCGGGCTGGATGTTGATCAGGAAGTAGTTGGGCGTGTTCTCCGGCAGGCGTTCGCGCCACTGCTGCAGCAGGCCGGGGCCGGTCACGGCCAGCAGCAGCAGCGCGCACAGCGACAGCGACAGGCCCACCAGCTGCATCACCGCCAGCATCCGCCGCCGGGTCAGCGCGGCCAGGCCCAGCCGCCAGTTGCCATGCAGGCGGTGCTGCAGGCCGCGCAGCAGCTGCAGCAGCAGGAAGCCGACCACGCCGGCGGCCAGCGCCAGCGCCGCCAGGCCGCCCAGCACCCACAGGGCCAGCTTCAGATCGCCGGTGACCTGCACCGCCAGCAGCAGGCTGGCCCCCAGCGCGGCCACGTAGGCCAGCAGCGAGGCTGGCGGCAGGGCGGCGAAGGAGCGGTTGAGCACGCGCATCGGCGGCACCCCGCGCAGGCGCAGCAGCGGCGGCAGGCCGAAGCCGAACAACAGCAGCAGGCCGATGCCCGCGCCGGTCAGCGCAGGGGTGGCCTCGGGCAGCGGCAGGCGCTGCGGCACCAGGCTGCCCAGCACCTGCACCAGGCCTTCCTGCGCGGCCATGCCCAGGCCGATGCCGAGCACGCAGGCCGGCACCGCCAGCATCAGCAGCTGCAGCGCCAGGCCGGCCAGGATGTCGCGCTGGCGCGCGCCCAGGCAGCGCAGGATCGCCACCTGGTCGATGCGGCGCAGGGCAAAGCGGTTGGCCGCCAGCGCCGTAGCCACGCCGGCCAGCAGCACCGCCAGCAGCGCGCTGAGGCCGAGGAAGCGGCCGGCCAGATCAAACGCCTGGCGCACGCCACGCTGGGTGTCGTCCACGCTCAGCAGGCGCATGCCCTTCACCTGTGGCAGCAGCCACTGCCGGTATGCGGCCACCTGGGCGGGCGCACCGGCCACCATCAACCGGTAGTTGATGCGGCTGCCGGGCCCGAGCAGGCCGGTGCCGTCCACGTCGGCCCGGTTCACCAGCAGGGTGGGGGACAGGGTCAGCAGGTCGCCGCCGGTGTCCGGCTCGGCCTCGATGATGCCGGCCACGCGCAGCGTGCCCGCACCGAATTCCAGCGCATCACCCACCTTCAGCCCCAGTGCCTGCAACAGGCGCGGGTCGGCATAGGTCTGGCCCTGCGGCGGCATGCCGGCATCGGCGATCAGCGCGCCGCCCGGCGTGGCCCGCACCCGCAGCGTGCCGCGCAGCGGATAGCCGGCCTGCACTGCCTTGATGCTGGCCATCTGGCTGGCATCGCCGTTGAACAGCACGCTGCCGAAGCCGGCTATGCGCGTGTGCGCCAGCCCGCGCCGCTGCGCTTCCTCGGCGAAGACCGCGGGCGGATCGCTGCGCCCGGCCACGCCGAGGTCGCCGCCCAGCATCTCGGCCGCGCTGCCGGTCAGGGCCAGGTTGACCCGGTTCACGAGCGTGCCCACGGCGGTCATCACCGCCACGCCCAGCACCAGTGCGGCGAACACCGTCAGCAGGTCACCGGCCAGGGCTTCGCGGCGCAGCGCGCGCCAGGCGTGCCGCAGCAGGTTCATGCCTGTGCCCCGTACTCGACCGCCTGCAGGCGGCCATTGTCGATGCGATGGATGTACTGGCAGCGCTGCGCCAGGCGCAGGTCGTGGGTGACCAGCACCAGGGTGGTGCCGCTGCCGGCATTGAGTTCGAACAGCAGGTCGCTGATGTGCTGGCCGGTGGCCTGGTCCAGCGAACCGGTGGGTTCATCGGCGAACAGGATGCGCGGGCGGGTGACGAAGGCGCGGGCCAGGGCGACGCGCTGCTGTTCGCCACCGGACAGCTGCCGTGGGTAATGGCGGGCACGGTGCGACAGGCCGACCTGGGCCAGCACTTCATCGACCCGCGCGCGGTCCTCGCGGCCGGCCAGTTCCAGCGGCAGTGCGACGTTTTCGGCCGCCGTCAGCGCCGGCAGCAGGTGGAAGCTCTGGAACACGAAGCCCACTTCGCGCGCACGCAGCTGCGCCCGGGCTTCCTCGTCCAGCGTGCCCAGCGACTGCCCGGCCAGGGTGATGCCACCTCGGCTGGGCAGGTCCAGCCCGGCCAGCAGGCCGAGCAGGGTGGTCTTGCCGGAACCGGAGGCCCCGACAATCGCCACGCTGGTGCCTTCATGTACCGTGAGGGTGATGTTGTCCAGTATGTGGACTTCACCCTCCGGGCCATGCACGGATTTGCCGACCTGGTCGACGGCGATGGCGACGGACGCGCTGCGGGGGGACAGGCTGTCGATGAGGAGACTCCAATGCGCATTACAGGGTGGAGCCGGCAAGCCGGCACGATGATGGTGCTGCTGCTAGGGTTGCTGCTGTGGTCCGGGCTGGCGTGTGCCAAAGGTCCGGCCGGCACGGTGCTGGTGCTCGGCGACAGCCTCAGTGCTGCCCACAATATCCCGACCGACGCGGGCTGGGTCAGCCTGCTGGACAAGCGGGTCAGGCAGCAGTCGAAAACCCCGCCGCGCATCGTCAACGCCAGCATGAGCGGGGAAACCACCGCTGGCGCGCTGACCCGCCTGCCGGGCCTGCTGGCCAGGGAGAAGCCGACCGTGGTGGTCATTGCCTTGGGCGGCAACGACGCGCTGCGTGGGCTGACCCCGGCGCAGGTGCAGGGCAACCTGGAAAAGATGCTGCTGGCCAGCCGCGCCGCCGGGGCCAAGGTGCTGCTGCTGGGCATCGACGTGCCGCCCAACTACGGCCCGGCCTACCGCCAGCGCCTGGCCGCCGCCTACCGCGCGCTGGCCGACAGGTACCAGGTGCCGCTGCTGCCGTTCCTGCTGGAAGGCGTGGCCCTGCAGCCGGGGCTGATGCAGGCCGACGGCCTGCACCCCACCGCGCAGGCCCAGCCGAAGGTGCTGGACAACGTCTGGCCGCTGCTCAAGCCGCTGCTGTGAATCTTTTTTCAGCGTCTTGACGGAACTTCACATCGCGTCCACCGTCGATCGGGCATGTTTCACAAAGCTGAAGAAAGAGGGACTCACATGCGTCAGACGAAGGAGACTTCCGGCTTGGTGCTGGTGGTCGAGGACAACCGCAACATCTCCGAGATGATCGGCGAATACCTGGAAGGCCGTGGCTTCGAGGTGGACTATGCGCAGGATGGCCTGGACGGCTACCGTCTGGCGGCTGAAAACAGCTACGACGTGGTCGTGCTGGACCTGATGCTGCCGCGCCTGGATGGCATCGAAGTGTGCCGCCGCCTGCGCAACGATGCACGCAAGTCGACCCCGGTGCTGATGCTGACCGCGCGCGATACGCTGGACGACAAGCTCACCGGCCTGGGTTTTGGTGCCGATGACTACCTGACCAAGCCGTTCGCCATCCAGGAACTGGAAGCCCGCCTGCGCGCGCTGATCCGCCGCGAACGTCGCCAGGTGGGTTCGGAAGTGCTCAAGGTCGCCGACCTGGTGCTCGATCCGGTCAGCATGCGGGCCACCCGCGCCGGTACCGAACTGCAGCTCTCGCCCATCGGCCTGCGCCTGCTGACCATCCTGATGCGGGAATCGCCCCGCGTGGTCACCCGCCAGGAAATCGAGCGCGAGATCTGGGGCAACGGGCTGCCGGATTCGGACACCCTGCGCAGCCACCTGTACAACCTGCGCAAGATCATCGACAAGCCGTTCGACCGTCCGCTGCTGCACACCGTGCAGAGTGCCGGTTACCGCATCGCCGACATCGCCCAGCCGATGGCCTGAAGGGTGCCGGCGCAGGAACAGGCCCGCCCCGGCTCCGGCCGGGTCGCGGGGCAGGGAACGGGCCGTCGGCCGCACGCGGGGTCATCCCCCGTGCACGTCGCCGGCACGTCGCGCTGCCTATAATCGCAGCGCTTCAACCGGGACCCCGCAATGCCGCACGGCCTGCCGCGCAAGATCCGTATCGCTTTCATCCTGCAGGCAGTGCTGGCCAGCGTGGGCATCCTGCTCGGTGCCTGGCTGGTCTCGCTGGTGATCAAGCACAGCCTGGTGGGCGCCGCCCTGCGCGAAGAGGCGGCCTACTACTGGACGCTGCACGAGGCCTCGCCCGCGCAGCCGCCGCCCAACACCCAGAACATCCGTGGCTACCTGCTCGAGCGCGGGCGCTCCAGCCTGTCGCTGCCGGCCAACCTGCGCACGCTTGAACCCGGTTTCCACGAACTGCCCGACGATGACCAGCTGGTGCTGGTCGATGCCCGGGCCGAAGGCCGCCTGTACCTGGTGTTCCTGCGCTCGCGCGCGGAAATGCTGGCCTTCTGGTTCGGCATCGTGCCGGTGCTGCTGACCCTGCTGGCGGTGTATGGCGCCAGTTGGGTGACCTACCGCGCGTCCAAGCGGCTGGTGTCGCCGGTGAACTGGCTGGCGCGCCGCGTGTCGCGTTGGGACCCCGGCCACCCCGAAGCAGCCGACCTGGAGCCGGACAAGCTGCCCGCTGACATGCAGGGCGAGACCCGCCAGCTGGCGGCCGCGCTGCATTCACTGGCCAACCGGGTCACCGACCACGTGGCCCGCGAACGCAACTTCACCCGCGATGCCAGCCACGAGCTGCGCACGCCGCTCACCGTGATCCGCGTGGCCAGCGACATGGCGCTGGGCGATGACAGCCTGGAACCGCGCCTGCGCCGCAGCCTGCAGCGCATCCAGCGCGCCGGGCGGGACATGGAAGCGGTGATCGATGCGTTCCTGATCCTGGCCCGTGAGGCCGACATCGAACCGCAGATCGAGCTGTTCGATGTCAACGACATCGTCCGCTACGAGGTGGACAACGCCAACGAACTGCTGGCCAACCGCCCGGTGGCGGTACACCTGCACAGTGCCGGCCCGGTGCAGCTGCATGCCCCGCCGCGCGTGCTGCAGGTGGTGGTCAGCAACCTGGTGCGCAACGCCTGCAACTACACCGACGAAGGCCGCATCGACGTGCAGGTCGAGCCTGACCGGGTGGTGGTGCGGGATACCGGCATCGGCATGTCGGCCGAGGCGCTGGCCCGCGCGTTCGAGCCGTTCTATCGCGCCGAGCCGGATCGCCCGCAGGGCACCGGCCTGGGCCTGTCGATCGTGCGCCGGCTGTGCGACCGCTTCGGCTGGAAGGTCGCCCTGGCCAGCGAGCCGGGCAAGGGCACCGAAGCGACGGTCATCTTCCGCTGACCCACGACGCCGGGCATGGCCCGGCGCTACCGGGGTCGGATCCCGTTGCCACGCACCGGGCTCTGACCCCATGCCGGTTCGGCGCGGAAACCCTGCGCCGCCGGGCATGGCCTGGCGCTACCAGTAGATCCACGCCATGCGTGGATGAATCCCGGGTCACGCCCTGCTCAATCGCACTTCACCTTCGGCGCCACCGCCTTGGTCCAGATCGCGTAGCCGGCCGGGGTCATGTGCAGCATGTCCTCGCGGAACAGCTTCGCATCCGGCTGGCCATCGGCACCCAGCATCGGGGTGTAGATGTCGGTGTAGCCGGTGTTGGGCAGCTTGGCCAGGGCGGCCTTGATCATCGCGTTGGCCTGGTTGATCGCCGGCAGCAGGTGCGCGCGCGACGGGCTGGGCTTGATCGACAGGTATTCCACCTTGGTCTTCGGCAGGTCGCGATGCACGCGCTGCACGAAGGCCACCACGTCATCGCGGACCTGGGTCGCGCTGCGGCCGCTGTTGAGGTCGTTGTCGCCGGCATAGAAGAACACCTTGCACGGCGCATACGGCACCACGACCTGGCCGGCATACCAGGTGCTGTCGCGCACTTCCGAACCGCCGAAGCCACGGTTGAATACCGGCTGGCCGGGGAAGTCCTGGGCCAGGCTCTCCCAGAAGCGGATCGAGGAACTGCCGATGAACTCGATGCCACCGCGCGGCGGCGGGTTGCTCTGGTCGGCCTTGAGGAAGCTGGCCATGTCGCCTTCCCAGGCCACGTTGGACACCTGTTCGGGTACGCGTGGCGGGGCCGGCGGGCTCAACGCCTGGGCCAGCGGGGCCAGGGTCAGCAATCCAAGCGACAGCAGGCAGGTACGGGCGACGGACATCAGGGGCTCCAGCAAGGGCAGGGGACACCTATCATAGGAGTTCGCCGCGGTGCTGCGCTTGCCGATGGCGGGTCGTTGGCCGGCCCGCGCGGGGTGCCGCCGCCGCCCTTGTGGCAAAATGGGGGCTGTCTGCCCATTCCTGTGCACCCATGATTGCCTGCCGTGCGTCTGAGCGGTCGCTGCGCCGCGCCCCTGTTGCTGGATGTTCCATCCGTGGCTGATCAGTTCGGCCACATGCCCCGCGGCCCGCGCCGCATCTTCCAGGCCGCCCGCTGGTCCTGGCAGGGCCTGCGTGCTGCCTGGCTGCACGAGTCCTCGTTCCGGCTGGAGGTCTACCTGCTGGTGCTGCTGACCCCGCTGGCGCTGTGGCTGGGCCAGACCCCGGTCGAGCGCGCGCTGATGATCGGCTCGATGCTGCTGGTGCTGGCGATGGAACTGGCCAACTCGGCCATCGAAGCGGTCATCGAGCGCTACGGCGCCGAGATCCACGAGCTGGCCGGCCGCGCCAAGGACATGGGCTCGGCGGCCGTCTTCGTGCTGATGATGAACGTGCTGCTGTGCTGGGCGCTGGTCGTGGTGCCCCACCTGCTGGCCGGCGCTTACGCCTGAACCCCCATTCCCCCACTGTCCTGAAGAGTTTCCATGTCCTTTGAGTTCCTCGCCGACCCCAATGCCTGGGTAACCCTGTTTACCCTCAGCGCCCTGGAAATCGTGCTCGGCATCGACAACCTGGTGTTCATCTCCATCGCCGTCAGCAAGCTGCCGGAAGAGCGCCGCCCGTTCGCCCGCAAGCTCGGCATCGCCGTGGCCTGCATCACCCGCATCGGCCTGCTGGTATCGCTGGCCTATCTGGCGCACATGGCCGCCAACCTGTTCACCGTGGCCGGCATGGGCATCTCCATCCGCGACCTGGTGCTGATCGTCGGTGGCCTGTTCCTGATCATCAAGGGCTATATGGAGATCAAGGAGCTGATCACTGGTGGCGAGGATGAAGACCCCACCACCACCAAGGCCTCGGCCGTGTTCGGCTACGTCATCGCGCAGATCGCGGTCATCGACATCGTGTTCTCGCTGGATTCGGTGATCACCGCCGTCGGCATCGCCGACCACATCCCGGTGATGGTCGCCGCCATCCTGCTGTCGGTGCTGGTGATGCTGCTGGCCGCCAACCCGCTGGGCCGCTTCATCGATGCCAACCCGACGGTGAAGATGCTGGCCCTGGCCTTCATCCTGCTGATCGGCGCGGTGCTGATCCTGGACGGCCTGGACGTGCACGTGCCCAAGCCCTACATCTACGCCGCGATGGGCTTCTCGGTGCTGGTGGAGTGGCTGAACCTGCTGATGCGCCGCCGCGCACGCGACCACCACGTGCCGGGCGCCGGCAACTGGTAAACGATCCACCCATTACCCCCGGCACTGCCGGGGGTTCTGCGTTGTGGGGCCGCCGCGCTCGCCGGGCGTGGCCCGGCGCTACCGTTCGTGGTGGGGTCTGGTAGCGCCGGGCCGTGCCCGGCGGAATGCGGCCACCACCTGTGAACCGGGGTCAACACTGTTTTCCCGCGGCGAGGCTTAATCGGCGGCGGCAAAGCGCGCAGGCTACGCAGCTTCCCGTTTCCTCCCCACAGGAACCCCCATGAATTCCAGAGCCGCCCTGCTTGCGCTGGCCGTCGGTGCCTTCGGCATCGGCACCACCGAGTTCACCCCGATGGGCCTGCTGCCCGTCATCGCCAGTGGCGTGGGTGTCAGCATCCCCACCGCCGGCATGCTGATCACCGCGTACGCCGTGGGCGTGATGGTCGGCGCGCCGATCATGACCCTGCTGATGGGCCGCTTCTCGCGGCGTACCGCGCTGATGCTGCTGATGTCGATCTTCATCGTCGGCAACCTGCTGTCCGCGCTGGCACCCAACTATGGCCTGCTGTTGCTGTCGCGCCTGGTCACCAGCCTCAACCACGGTGCCTTCTTCGGCATCGGTGCGGTGGTGGCGGCCAGCCTGGTGCCGAAGGAAAAGCAGGCGGCTGCGGTGGCGACCATGTTCATGGGCCTGACCATCGCCAACATCGGCGGCGTGCCGCTGGCTACCTGGGTCGGCCAGCAACTGGGCTGGCGCCTGGCGTTTGCCGGCACCGCGGTGCTGGGCGTGGTGGCGATCACCGCGCTTGCCCTGGCCCTGCCGGCCTCGGCGCCGGGCGCGCGGCCGGACGTGCGCCGTGAGCTGAAGGCGATCCTGCAGCCGCAGGTGCTGCTGGCGATGGCGACCACGGTGCTGGGTGCTGGCGCCATGTTCACGCTCTACACCTACGTGGCGCCGGTGCTGACCGAGCTGACGGGTGCATCCAATGCGTTCATCGCGATGTCGCTGGCGCTGATCGGTATCGGCTTCACCGTCGGCAACGGCATCGGTGGGCGCTTGGCCGACTGGTCGCTGGATGGCGCCACCCGCATCCTGCTGGCGGCGCTGGCCGTGCTGATGTTCGTGCTGCCGCTGGCCTTCATGCATCACGCCACTGCGGCACTGGGTGTACTGCTGTTCGGTGCGGCGACCTTCGCCATCGTGCCGCCGCTGCAGATCCGGGTGATGCAGGCGGCGACCGAGGCACCGGGCCTGGCGTCGTCGATCAACGTGGGTGCGTTCAACCTGGGCAATGCGGTGGGTGCGGCGCTGGGTGGCGCGGTGATCAGCGCGGGGCTGGGCTATGCGGCGATTCCGGTGGCCGGTGGTCTGCTGGCGGCGTCGGGGTTGCTGCTGGCGTGGCTGGGGCGGACGCGCGCGCCGGTGGCTGAGGCCTGCTGAGGGGTGTGGGGTTCCGGCAGGGCTTGCAGCCCTGCACCCGCAGAATCAACGTCAACGTCAAAAGCGGTGCTGGTTTTCTGCTGGCTGGGCGGGGCGGTGTGGGCTTGCAGGACACGCCGTAAACCCGTCCATGGGGGCTCGTAGGCGCCATCCATGGCGCCTGCGGTCCTGCAAGCCCACACCGCCCCACCTCTGACAGATTCCTGCGGCTGTTGGTGGGTGGGGCCCCCGGGGGGGGGGGGGCGGGGGGGATTAAAAT